>CADCUU010000348.1:0-4856 GCA_902805995.1 uncultured Rubellimicrobium sp. | reverse complement strand
CTCTTCCGATCTACCGACAGCGCCTCGACCACGAACAGCCCGCCCACGATGGCGAGGACGATCTCGTGCTTGGTCGCCACCGCGATGGCCCCCAGCGCGCCGCCAAGCGCGAGCGACCCGGTATCGCCCATGAACACCGCTGCCGGGGGCGCGTTGTACCACAGGAAGCCCAAGCCCCCGCCGATCAGCCCCGCGCAGAAGATCGCGATCTCACCCGAGCCGGGGACGAAGTGCACGCCAAGGTAATCGGTGAAGTCCACGCGCCCCACGGCATAGCCGATGATCCCGAAGGTCGCCGCCGCGATCATCACCGGCATGATCGCAAGGCCGTCGAGCCCGTCCGTCAGGTTCACCGCATTGGCCGCCCCCACGATCACGACCATGGCAAAGGGCACGAAGAAGAAGCCCAGATACAGCAGCGCGTCCTTCACGAACGGCAGCGCGAGCTGGTTCGTCAGCTCCGCCGGATGCCAGGCCGCGGCCCAGATCCCCGCAATCGCCGCCACGAGGAACCCGATGGCGAGCCTCACCTTCCCCGAGACGCCGTCCACCGTCTGCTTGGTAACCTTGGCGTAGTCGTCCGCGAAGCCCAGAAGCGCGAAGCTCAGCGTCACGAACAGGATCATCCAGATGAACGGGTTGTCCCAGCGCGCCCAAAGGAGCGTGGAGAACAGCACCGCCCCCACGATCAGCAGCCCGCCCATCGTGGGCGTCCCCGCCTTGGCGAAGTGGGTCTGCGGTCCGTCGCTGCGGATGGGCTGCCCCTTGCCCTGCTTGATCCGGAGCCAGCCGATCAGGCGCGGACCGAAGGCAAAGCCGAAGATCAGCGCCGTGATGAAGGACCCGCCCGCCCGGAACGTGATGTAGCGGAACAAGTTGAACACGTCGCCGCCATCCGACAGGGCGGTCAGCCAGTAGAGCATCCGTCAGCTTCCCTCATTGGAGGGCGCGCCTTGCCCCATCCGCCGGATCGCGTCAACGAGACGCGACACACGGCTCCCCTTGGAGCCCTTGACCAGCACGATATCGCCGGCGTCGATCAGCCGTCCCAGCTCCGGCGCCAGGTCGTCCGGCGTCTCCGCCCACCTCCCTCGCCTATCCTCGGGCAGCGCGTCATGGAGCGCCCGCATCCGGGGACCCACGCAGTGAACGGCATCGATTGCCTGCATGGCGGGATCGCTCTCCAACGCCGCATGAAGCGCCATCTCGTCCCCGCCCAGTTCCAGCATGTCGCCCAGAATGGCGATCCGCCGCCCGCGCCTGATGCGCCCCGGCCCATCCTCCGGCCGAAGTCCAGCCAGCGTCGCCAGCCCCGCCGCCATGGAGGTCGGGTTCGCGTTGAAGGCGTCGTCCAGCAGCGTCACCTCTCCGTCGCCCCAGGCGATCGCCTCACGCCCTCCGCGCCCGGCGGGGGGTGTCCATCCTGCCAGGCCGTTGAGCGCCATCGCCCGGTCCGCGCCCAGCGCCTCGGCGGCGGCCAGCGCGCCCAGCGCGTTCACCGCAAAATGCGCGCCTTCGCTGCTGACCTTGAGATGCAGGGGCTCGCCCCGCAGCGTCGCACGCCCCACCGTTGCCCCGTCGCCCAGCCGGAGGTCCAGCAGTCGAGCATCTAGCCCCTCAGTCATGCCAAAGGTCACGACGCGCGCCCCCGCCCGTTCCGCGGCCCGGATCAGGATCGAAAGCTGCGGCACGTCGCCGTTCAGCACCGCCGCCCCCCCGGGCTCCAGCCCTTCGCAGATCGAGGCCTTCTCCTCGGCGATGCCGTCCACCGAGCCGAAGGCCTCCAGATGCGCGGCGCCGACGGTGGTGATGAGGATCACGTGCGGCCGGGCCTGACGCGCGAGCGGCGCGATTTCGCCGGGATGGTTCATGCCGATCTCGATGACCGCAAAATCCGCGTCCGGCGCCATCCGCGCCAGCGTCAGCGGCACGCCCCAATGGTTGTTGTAGGACGCCTCGGCCGCATGGACCCGCCCCTGCCCCGCCAGCGCCGCGCGCATCATCTCCTTGGTCGAGGTCTTGCCCACCGACCCGGTGATGCCCACGACCCGCGC
The DNA here is from genome assembly GCA_902805995.1 of uncultured Rubellimicrobium sp. Taxonomy (GTDB): domain Bacteria; phylum Pseudomonadota; class Alphaproteobacteria; order Rhodobacterales; family Rhodobacteraceae; genus Rubellimicrobium. The sequence goes on along the minus strand of CADCUU010000348.1, from coordinate 2,802 downwards.
CCCGGCCCTCGCCCGCCCCGCGCGGCCCAGATCCTCCAGCGCCGCCTGAATATCGGGCACGATCAGCAGCGGCGCATCCTCCGCGACCCCCTCGGGCCGGTGCGTCACCAGCGCCGCTGCCGCGCCCTTGGCCAGCGCCTGCGCCACGAAGTCATGCCCGTCGCGCACGGCTTTCAGCGCCACGAACAGGTCACCGGGCTGGATCGTCCGCGTGTCGATGGACACGCCATCCGCCACCCAGTCGCGGGTCGAGGTTCCGCCCGTCGCCCGGGCGGCGTCCGCGCTCGTCCAAAGGCTCATGCCCGTCCCTCCAGCACGGCGGCGGAAACGCTCGCCTGCTCCACGTCGTCGAAGGGGAAGATGTCGTTGCCGATGATCTGCCCCGACTCGTGCCCCTTGCCGCAGATCAGCAGCGCGTCGCCCGGCCCGAGCGCATCCACGCCGCGCAGGATCGCCTCCGCCCGGTCGCCCACCTCGGACGCCCGGTCCGCGCCCCCGGCCTCGCGCACCCCCTCCATCACCGCCGCGCGGATGGAGCCTGGGTCCTCGCTGCGCGGGTTGTCGTCCGTCACGATCACCATGTCGGCGTTCCGAGCCGCCGCTGCCCCCATCAGGGGCCGCTTGCTGCGGTCCCGGTCCCCGCCAGCGCCGACGATGGCCACGACCCGGCCCATCACATGCGGGCGCAGCGCCTTCAGCGCCGTCTCCACCGCGTCCGGCGTATGGGCATAGTCCACAAAGACCGACGCCCCGTTCCCCCGCCGCGCGGCCAGTTGCATCCGGCCCCGCACGGTCCCAAGCTCGGGCAGCGTTTGGAACACCGCCTCCGGGTCCTCGCCCGCCCCGATGCAGAGCCCCGCTGCGACCAGCACGTTCGACGCCTGGAATCCCCCGATCAGCTCCAGCCGGGCCTGCCGCGCCTCGCCCTGCCATTCGAAGCGGATGTCCTGCCCCGTCGCGTCGAAGCGCTGCCCCAACAGCCTCAGCCGTGCGCCCTCATGGGTCCCGGTCCCGATGACCTCCTGCCCGCGCGCGCTGGCGATGGCCGCCACCTCGCGCCCTTTGGGGTCGTCGAGGTTCACCACCGCGACCCCCTCCTCCGGCAGCACCGACCGGAACAGCCGCATCTTGGAGTCGAAATACGCCTCGAACGTCTTGTGGTAGTCGAGGTGGTCCTGCGTGAGGTTCGTGAACCCCGCCGCCGCGAGCCAGACCCCGTCGAGCCGCCGCTGGTCGAGCCCGTGGGACGACGCCTCCATCGCCACATGGGTCACGCCCGCCTCGCGCGCCTGTGCGAGCACGCGGTGCAGCGTCAGCGGATCGGGCGTCGTGTGGCGCAGCGGATGGCTCCAGGCGCCCTCCACCCCCACGGTCCCGAGATTCACGGCCCGCAGGCCCATCGCCATCCAGATCTGGCGGCAGAAGCTCGCGACCGAGGTCTTGCCGTTGGTGCCCGTCACCGCGACGACCGTCTCGGGCCCGGGCCCGAACCACAGCGCTGCGCTGCGGGAGAAGACCTGCCGCGCGTCCTCGGCGAGGATCAGCACCGCCTCGCCGAGTTTTCCCTCGGCGATGCGCGCGCCCTCGGCGTCGGTCAGGATCGCGGAGGCGCCCCGCGCCACCGCCGCCTCGATGTAATGCCCGCCATGGATCGTGGCCCCCGGCATTGCGCCGAACAGGTGCCCCCGCTCCACGCTCCGGCTGTCGAGCGACAGGCCCGTCACCTGCGCCTCCTGGCCCCGGGGCCCGGTGAGGCCGAGCTCGGCCAAGGTCATCGTCCTGGCCATCGGCCCCTCCGCGTCAGTTCGCGGCCTGGGTTACACCGTCGCCCGAGGCCACTTCAACCGCTGGTCGAAGCCCCAGCAAGGGGGCCGCCCGGCGCACGAGTTCGGCCGCAACAGGCACCGCCGTCCAGCCCGCCGTCCGCCGCGGCTCGGTGCCCGACGTCTCCACCGGCTCGTCCAGGCTGACGATGATGACGTATTTCGGGTCGGAGGCTGGGAAAACTCCGGCAAAGGTCGCGATGACCTTGTCGTCGTAGTAGCCCCCGGTCGGGCGGGGCTTGTCGGCGGTCCCGGTCTTTCCGGCGACCTCGTAGCCCGGCACGTTCGCGAAGGACGCCGTCCCCCGCGTCACCACCTGGCGCAGCATCGACACCGACTCGCGCGAGACGGCCTCGCTCAGGACCCTCGGCCCAGGGCGGTGCGCGTCCTGCCGCACCAGCGTGGGCGTGACGCGCAGCCCGCCGTTGGCAACGGTGGCATAGGCTGCCGCCAGATGCAGGGGCGAGGTCGAAAGGCCGTGCCCGTAGGAGATGGTCAGCAGGCTGATCTCGGACCACTGCGCGGGCAGCAGGGGCTCGCCCGTGGGCGCCTCCACCATCTCCACGGTCGTCGGCTCCAGCAGGCCCAGATCGCCCAGGAACTGCCGCTGCCGTTCGGCCCCGACCATGAGGGCGATATGCGCCGTCCCGACGTTCGAGGACTTCACGATAACGTCCGTGGCCGTGTTCTCGGGCCCGTAGTTGTGGAAGTCGTTTATGCGGAAGCGGCCCCAGTGCATCGGGCCCTGCGTGTCGATCAGCGTCTGCGCGTTGATGAGCCCCAACTCCATCGCCTGCGCCACGGCAAAGATCTTGAACACCGATCCCAGCTCGTAGACTCCCTGGATCGCCCGGTTGAAAAGGGGGCTGTCCCCGGCATCGCCGGTCGTGGCGACCGGCGGGCGCTGGTTCGGGTCGAAGTCGGGCAGCGACGCCATGGCGATGATCTCGCCCGTGTCCACGTCAATGAGGATGCCCGC
>CADCUU010000347.1 GCA_902805995.1 uncultured Rubellimicrobium sp. | reverse complement strand
CTCGCGGGTGCCGGAGACGACGACCTGCGCGGGGTCGTTGTCGTTGGCGGCCTGGCAGGTGCCGCCCTCGGCTTGGGCCTCCGTGGCGACCTGGGTGGCGGCGTCGAAGTCGAGGCCGAGGAGAGCGGCCATGGCGCCCTGCCCCACCGGAACGGCGGCCTGCATCGCCTCGCCGCGCAGGCGCAGGAGGCGGGCAGTGTCGGACAGGTCCAGCGCACCGGCGGCGCAGAGGGCGGAGTATTCACCCAGCGAGTGCCCCGCGACGAAGGCCGCCGCATCGAGGGACAGCCCCTCGGATTCGAGCGCGCGGAGGGCCGCGAGCGAGGTCGCCATCAGGGCGGGCTGGGCGTTCCGCGTGAGCTGGAGCGTGTCGGCGTCGCCTTCCCAGATCAGGTGGGAGAGGGACTCGCCCAGCGCGGCGTCCACCTCGTCGAAGACGGCGCGGGCGGCGGGATAAGATTCGGCCAGGGCGCGGCCCATGCCGACGGCCTGAGCCCCCTGACCCGGAAAGACGAAGGCGCGCATGGTTTCCCCCAGCTTCGAACGGTTTGGCGGTGTCTTAGGAGGAGCCGGACCGAGGGGCAAGCGGGGGGAGGAGCAAGCCGGGGAGGCCTCAGGGCCGGTGGTGGTGCGGGTGGAGGTCCTGGGCCCGGAGGCGCAGGTCATGGGCGAGGCGGGCCCGGAGCTGGAGGAGGACCGGCTCCGGCCCGCGAGCGATGCAGAGACCCTCGTCGGTGCCGCGGTGGTGCAGGATCAGGCAGGGCAGCGCCAGGACGGGCCCCTGGCGATGGATGTGGAGGGAGGCGGCGGGGTCGAAGTCTTGGCGGCCCAGCATCGTGGCGGGCCCGACGCGGTGGCTGACGATCTCGCGCAGCTCCCCCCGGGCGAGATCGACCTGAAGCTCCACCACCGTTCCACGGGTTGCGAAGCGGAGGAGGAAAAGTGCCGAGGCCATGAGCAGGATCGCCGCGCCCAGATGCGGGACCGAGAGATGGTCGCCGTCGGCCGGGGACAGGAGCAGCACCATGGCCGAGGCGACAAAGGTCGCGCCCAGGGCCATGACGGCGCCCTGCGCGACCTGGAGCAGCACGGGCGCGCCTTCGGTGCTGCGGATCGCGTAGCCCCAGAAGGCCCGGCGCACCTCGAAGGGAAGGCTGTCGGGCCCGTACTCGTACGCGTCCGCCCTGGGGCTGCGCATGGGCCTCATCCTCTCGTCCTGCCGCCTGAGGAGCAGGAGAGCCATCGCGCTGTGTCCCAAACGTGGCAAGGAGCGGGCCTTGGGCCGCTGGAACGCGGATAGGGTGTTGCTGATCGGGCAACGATTGCCGGGGGAAAAGATGGCTACGCAAGGATTTGGACGGGCGTCGTGGCCGTTCTGACGCCCCCTTGGGCTCTGTCTGGGCCGTCTGGGGGCGGGACGGTTCGCCGCGGCCAAGGGGGGTCGCGGGCCCTTGCGGCGGGGGCGCGCGTCTGTATAAGGCTGCATCCTTCCGCGAAGCCCTTCAAACCGGCGCAGAATCTCGTGGGCTGGGGCGCGGATGGTTATCCCCCACCCTATGAAATGCGCAGCAAGCAGGAGTGAACATGCCGCTTTACGAGCATGTCTTCATCGCCCGCCAGGATCTGTCGAACGCCCAGGCCGAGGCTCTCATCGAGCATTTCGGCACGGTGCTCTCGGATAACGGTGGTCAGGTGCTCAACAACGAGTACTGGGGCGTCAAGACGATGTCCTACAAGATCAACAAGAACCGCAAGGGCCACTACGCCTATCTCCGCACCGACGCGCCCGCGCCGGCCGTGCTGGAGATGGAGCGCCTGATGCGCCTGCATGAGGACGTCATGCGCGTCCTGACCATCAAGGTCGACTCGCACGAGGACGGCCCCTCGGTGCAGATGCAGAAGCGTGACGAGCGCGAAGGACGTGGCGACCGTGGCGACCGTGGCGACCGTGGCGACCGTCCCCCGCGCGAGGACCGCGGCCCCCGTGAAGACCGTGGCGACCGTGGCGGCTTCTCCCGCGACCGCCGTTGATCTGGAGGATCTGACAGATGGCTACCAAACCCTTCTTCCGCCGCCGCAAGTCCGACCCCTTCGAGGGCAAGGACGCTCCGGCGATCGACTACAAGGACACGCGGCTCCTGCAGCGCTACATCTCGGAGCGCGGCAAGATCGTCCCGTCGCGCATCACCGCGGTGGGTGCCAAGAACCAGCGCAAGCTCGCCCAAGCGATCAAGCGCGCACGGTTCCTGGCGCTCCTGCCCTATGCCGTGAAGTGAGGATTAACCGATGCAAGTGATCCTTCTGGAACGCGTGGCCAAGCTTGGCCAGATGGGCGAAGTCGTGAACGTGAAGCCCGGCTTCGCGCGCAACTTCCTCCTGCCCCAGGGCAAGGCGATGCGGGCGTCCGACGCCAACATCAAGAAGTTCGAAGGCCAAAAGGCGCAGCTCGAGGCCCAGAACCTCGAGACCCGCAAGGAGGCCGAGGCCTTCGCGCAGCAGATCGACGGGCAGACCTTTGTCATCATCCGCTCCGCCTCGGACGGCGGCGCGCTGTATGGCTCGGTGGCGCCCCGTGACGTGTCCGACGCGGCGACGGCCGGCGGCTTCACGGTCGACCGCAAGCAGATCATCCTGCTCGCGCCGATCAAGGAGCTGGGCATCCACGACGTGACCGTGCGGCTCCACCCCGAGGTGGACACCACGATCCACATCAACGTGGCCCGTTCGCCCGAGGAAGCCGAGCTTCAGGCCTCCGGCAAGACCGTGCAGCAGCTTGCGGCGGAAGCCGAAGCCGCGGCCGAGTTCGAGATCGCCGAGCTGTTCGACGACATCGGCGGGGCCGCCCAGGACGAGTGATCGTCCCCAAGGCTGCAACGAATCGCGGGCCGTCCCCTTGGGGCGGCCCGTTTTCATTCGGGGTCACGAAGAGCCGGGTGGCGTGCTGCGGGGCACGACCTTTGTGAGGGTCCCGTGCCCGTACCGGGGCGTCCGGAGCCCCTCCCCTCCCGCAGCGTCATGGTCGTGGACCGGGCGGGGTTTCATCCTATCGTCACGGGTCCGAGGCAAGGGTCGCCTGAAGACGATCCGCCCACCAACGCTGGGAGACAGTTCATGACCATCCGCATCAGCCGCCGCGGGTTCCTTGCGGGAACCGGCGCGGTCGCCGTCCTTCATCCATTTGCCGTCCGGGCGCAGGAGGGTCAGGCGCATCTGCGCATCATCGAGACGACGGACCTCCATG
>CADCUU010000346.1 GCA_902805995.1 uncultured Rubellimicrobium sp. | reverse complement strand
CCCGTGGTGACGTAGATCGCGCCGTCGGGGCCCACCAGGACGCGGGAGCCGTAATGCATGGGAGAGGGCGAGGGCGGGTTCTGGACGAAGATGTCGCCGACCTCGGTCAGCTCCGTTCCATCCGCCGACAGGAGCCCTTGGGCGGCGGCGGTGGCGACCTGTCCCCCACCCATGGGCTTGGAATAGGTCCAGAAGACCCGCCGGTCCTCGGCGAAGTTCGGGGACACCGTCACGTCGAGGAGGCCGCCCTGCTCGCGCGCGTCCACTTCGGGCAGGCCCTGAATGGGCTCGCCCACGGTGCCGTCCGGCCCCACGAGGCGCATCTGGCCGGGCTTCTCGGTCACGAGGAAGGAGCCGTCGGGCAGCGACGCGATACCCCAGGGGCGTTCAAGGCCCGTGGCGAAGGTCTGGGCTTGCACGGGCGTCGCGGGCAGCGCGGGCGCGCGGGTCTGGTTCTCGAAGGCAGGGGAATACGGGGCGTTGGGGGCGCCCTGCTCCACGGCGGCCAGGGCGGGGAGCGGCAGCAGGGCCAGGGCGAAAGCGATGCGCATGTCGATCCTCCGGTTGGGTCCGACCGGAGTTAGGAGCGCAGCGCGCCGTGTCCTCCAACATCTGCGCGAGCGAGCCGGGAACATGCCCAGGCGGCGGCCTCGGCCACGGTGGGGTCGTCGGCGTTCAGATGCGCTTGGGCGGAGGGGAGGAGCGAGGGGTCGTCCGAGTTGCCGATGGCGTAGAGAACGTTGCGCAGGAAGCGGGCGAGGCCGATCCGCTTGACCGGGGAGCCTGCGAAGCGCGTGCGGAAGGCCGTGTCGTCGAGTGCGGCGAGGTCGGCGAGGCGGGGCGGGCCATCCTCGCGCAGGTAGCGCATCTCCGACGCCTCGACGGCGAACTTGTTCCAGGGGCAGGCGGCGAGGCAGTCGTCGCAGCCGTAGATGCGGTTGCCGAGCTTGGCGCGCAGTTCCTGGGGCACTGGCCCGCGATGCTCGATGGTCAGGTAGGAGATGCAGCGCGTCGCGTCGAGGCGGTAAGGCGCGGGGAAGGCCCCGGTCGGGCAGGCGTCGAGGCAGCGTCGGCAGGAGCCGCAATGCGAGACCTCCGCCGCATCGGGGGGCAGGTCGAGCGTGGTGAAGATCGCGCCGAGGAAGACCCAGTTGCCGAAGTCCCGCCCGAGGAGGTTCGTGTGCTTGCCCTGCCAGCCGAGGCCCGCCGCCTGGGCGAGAGGCTTTTCCATGACGGGCGCGGTGTCCACGAAGACCTTGCCCTGCGCCTCCGGGGCCTGGTCCAGCAGCCAGCGAAGGACGCGCTTGAGGCGCGGCTTGATCGTGTCGTGATAGTCCTTGCCCTGCGCGTAGACGCTGACCGCGCCGCGATCGGGATGGGCCAGCACGTCGGTCGGATCATGCTCGGGCGCGTAGCTGTCCACGAGCATGATGACGGAGCGCGCCTCGGGCCAGAGTGCTGTGGGATCGCCCCGCCAGTGGGCGCGGTCGGCCATCCACTCCATCTGGCCGTGGCGGCCCTGGGCCAGGAAGGTCTGGAGGCGGTCCATCGCCTGCGGGATCGCGTCGGGGCGGCAGATCCCCATGGCGGCGAAGCCCGCGGCGCGGGTCTCCTCGGCCAGACGGTCCTTGAGCGCCTGCGGGCTGAGGGGCCCGGACCGGCGGCGGGAGGGGCTAGAAGTCGAGGTCCGCATAATGCGGCGCGGGCCGGAAGCCCGAGACCTGATCGGCCAGCAGCGACCGGAAGGCCGGGCGGGACTTGATCTTGACGTACCAGTCCTTGACCGCCTCGTACTTGTCCCAGGGGACGTCCGACACGTAGTCCAGGCAAGAGAGCTGCGCGGCGGCGGCGAAGTCCGCGAGCGTCATGTCGTTCCCCGCGAGCCAGCGGCGGGTGTCGAGCAGGTGGGTCATGTAGTCGAGGTGGATCTTGATGTGCTTGGAGCCGGACTTGACGGCCTGGGAATCGGGCACGCCGCCGCCGCGGAGCTTCTTGAAGACCCGCTCTCCCATGAGCTTGGTCGTCACCTCGATGTGGAACTTGCCGTCGAACCAGGCGCAGAGGCGGCGCACCTCGTAGCGGCCCTCAGGGGATTGGGGGAGGAGAGGGGGCGTGGGGACCGTGTCCTCCAGGTATTCGCAGATGGCCTGGCTGTCGGCGAGGATCCGGCTGCCCAGCCGCAGAATGGGGACCTGACCGGCGGGGTTACGGCGGAGGAAGTCGGGGTCCTGCTCCCAGTAGCGCTCCTCCACGAGTTCCACCTCGATGCGCTTCTCGGCCAGCGCGAGGCGGACTTTGCGGGAGAAGGGCGACAGCGGATAATGATAGAGGCGGTTCATGCGGGGGATCCGGGCGGCAGGGGGCGCACCGCGAGCCATGCCGGAAGCCGCGCGGGCGTTCAAGACCCGGCTTCAGGGGGCGGCGCCCTCGAAGCAGGCTGCGCGACCGTCCGCCTCTATGGTGGCGGCGCCGTCGATGACCTGATCCACGCGGGCGAGGAGCCGGTCGCTGAGGTCCGTGGGGTCGCGCTCCTTAGGGGCGGGGAGGATCACGGCGAGGCGGGCGGCCTGGTTGGGGGTGAGATCTGAGGCCGGGACGCCGAAGTAGCGCTGGGCCGCGGCCTCTACCCCGAAGATGCCGGGGCCGAACTCGGCCACGTTGAGGTAAAGCTCGAGGATGCGGTGCTTGGACCAGAGCGCCTCCAGCACCGGGGTAATGCCGGCCTCGATCGCCTTTCGCGCCCAGGAGCGGCCGTGCCAGAGGAACACGTTCTTGGCGACCTGCTGGCTGATCGTGGAGCCGCCCCGGTCGCCGCCCGAGGCCATGGCGGCGCGGATGGCGCGCAGGTCGAGGCCCCAGTGGTTGCAGAACTGCGCATCCTCGGCGGCGACCGCGGCGCGGGCCATGACGGGCGCGATCTCGTCGAGCGTGACCCAGGACTGGTCGATGCCGCCGAGGCGGCGCCCCTCGCTCCAGGCGTAGGGGGTGATCGGCGGGTCGATGACGCCGGGCAGCGCCAGCAGCGCGACGACGAGGGCGAGCAGGACCAGGACGGTGCGCAGGGCATAGGTCCGCAGGCGGCGGAGAAGGCCGGGGCGGGGCTCCTCCTCGGGCGGGGGTGCGGCGCGCGGCTTTCGGCGGCGGGGCTCGGGGCGCGCGGGCGGGGGCTCGTGATCCCCGTCCTCGTCGTCCCAGATCTCCGCCGGGGAGTCGGGCTCGGCCCGTCGTGCCCGTGTCCTGCCTGTTGTTCTGGC
>CADCUU010000345.1 GCA_902805995.1 uncultured Rubellimicrobium sp. | reverse complement strand
ACCAGCATTAGCGCCGCCGCGCCTGCGAAGGCGACGGCCACGGGCACCAGATGCGCCGCCACGAGGAACATTGCGCCGGCGAGGATGAGCCCCCCGTCCCGCCGCCAGACGGCCTCGTTGGACAGGCGCACGGGACGCCCCGTGCGGCCGGCCGTCGCCACGGGCCCCGCCGCGCGCGAGAGCGGCGCGCCATCCGGGGCGCTGTGGTGGATCAGCCCGTGAAGATCCTGCCCGAGAAGCTCATCGGCCCCAAAGCCCAGCATCGCGAGGGCGGCCGGATTGACCTGCGTGCAGCGTCCCTCCGTGTCGGTGCGATAGATGCCGAAGCCCAGCGCGTCGAGGGCGGACGCGTCCGAGGGATCGAGGCCCGGAAGGGAGGTCATCTGGGTCGGCCCTCATGGACGGCTGTAGCGGGGATGCGGCCGGACACAGGGCCCGTGCGTCAGGAACGCGAGGGTGACCCCGCCGTTCCGGCGGGACGTCGCGGCGCTCACGGGCCGGTAACGGTCCGGTGGCGCGCGGAACCGGCGCGCCACGGCATGGTTCACCCGTTTCATGCCGCCCGTGAAGGAGTCCGCCCCATGTCCGATCAGCCGCTCGATTGCATCATCGTGGGAGGCGGGCCGGCAGGGCTCACGGCGGCGATCTTCTTGGCGCGATTCAAGCGGCGCTTCCTCCTCATCGACGGGGGCGACAGCCGCGCCTCCTGGATCCCGCGGTCGCACAACCATCCGGCCTTTCCCGGCGGCATCAACGGAGAGGACCTGCTGGCCCGGATGCGCAGCCAGGTGGACGAATTCGGCGGGCGGCGCCTGTCCGGCACGGTCACGGCCCTCAAGCGCGACGAAGAGGGCGGCCTGACTGTCGCGACCACGGACGGCACCCTCCGCGCCTCGCACCTAATCCTTGCTACTGGGGTGAGGGACAGGCTGCCGCCGCTGGAACGGGCGGTGAAGCATGTCCGCGAGGGCTCGATCCGGCAGTGCCCGATCTGCGACGGCTACGAGGTCCAGGGCCAGCGCGTCGCAGTGTTGGGCTCGGACGAGGGGGCGGCGGGCGAGGCGCTGTTCCTGCGCACCTACACCGACAACCTTTCGCTGGTGACGATGGGCGGCGCCCCGGAGATCGGGCCCGAGGACCGGGCGCGCCTTGATGAGGCCGGGATCAAGGTCGTGGAGACGCCGATGCGCGACATGGAGGCCCGGCCCGGCGAGGTGGACCTGCATTTCGCGGACGGAGGCACGCTGTCCTTCGACACGGTTTACAGCGGCCTCGGCGTGGAGCCCCGGACCGGAATCGCGGAAGGCCTCGGCGCGGAGTTCACGGCGGACCGCCGCTTCGTCACGGACCCCAAGCAGCGGACCTCGGTGCAAGGCGTCTATGCGGCAGGGGACGCGGTGACGGGACTCAACCAGATCGCAGTGGCCATGGCGCAGGCCGAGATCGCCGCCGTGGACATCCATAACGCCCTGCGGCGCGGCGAGCGCATGACGCTCTGCGCCTGAGGGTGCGCCGGGATCACGCCCGCCAGGGCCGCCCGTTCATGGAAGCCAGCATCACGCTTCGCCCGCCTGAGGCGGAATAGGCGAAGACCGGCGGAGGAAGCTCCCTCAGGGCCGCCGCAAAGCGCGAGGCCTGCCCTCGGTCGATGGGACCGGGGTCGACGGGGGCATGGAGCGCCTGAAGGCCCGCGGACCGGGCCGCGGCCTCGATCTCCTTGAACGGGGGCTGGTCCGGCTGCTCCCCATCGGGGCGGGCGCAGAGGATGCTGCGGAACCCGCGTGCGAGTAGTTTCTCGATGTCCGAGGGGCGGATCTGGGCCCCGACGGACAGCCGGTCGTCGATGATCTTGGATTGCATCTCGTTTCCTTGTCTAAGCCGCTGTCAGAGGCGGTTGATCGGCACCTTGAGGGACGGGTGCCCGGCCTCGTCGATCGGGATCTGGCCCGCGCGCATGTTCACCTGAAGCGAGGGCAGGATGAGCTTGGGCATGGCGAGCGTGGCGTCGCGGGCGGTGCGCAGGGCCACGAACTCCTCCCGCGAGCGGCCCTGGCCCACATGGATGTTGTGGGCGCGTTCCTCGGCCACGGTGGTCTCCCACCGGATGTCGCGGCCGTTGGGGCCGTAGTCGTGGCACATGAAAAGCCGCGTTTCGGGCGGCAGAGCCAGCACGCGCTGGATGGAGTCGTAGAGCGCCCCCGCATCGCCGCCGGGGAAATCGGCCCGGGCAGAGCCGCCATCCGGCATGAAGAGCGTGTCGCCGACGAAGGCCGCGTCGCCCATGACATGCGTCATGCAGTTGGGCGTGTGCCCGGGCGTGTGGAGGGCATGGGCGGTCATGGTGCCGACCTGGTAAGTGTCCCCGTCCTCGAACAGTTGGTCGAACTGGGAGCCGTCGCGCTGGAATTCGGTCCCTTCGTTGAAGATCTTGCCGAAGGTATCCTGCACGACCGTGATCCTGGCCCCGATGCCGATCCTTCCGCCGAGCTTCTGCTGGATGTAGGGCGCGGCCGAGAGGTGGTCGGCGTGGACATGCGTCTCGATCAGCCATTCGAGGCGAAGCCCGCGCTCCCTGACCCGGGCGATCAGCGCGTCCGCGTGGTCGTACGTGATCCGGCCCGCGGCGTAGTCGAAGTCGAGCACCGAATCGACCACCGCGCAGGCCTCGCTCCCGGGGTCCTTGACGAGGTAGCTGATCGTGTTCGTGTCCTTGTCGAAGAAGCCCTCGACCTCGGGCACGGTGGACAGGTCAGGGCGGAACGGGATGGGGTCCATGGCACTGGCTCTCCTGCGGATGCTCCCTGTATAGCACATTAGTGTTAACGAAGCATTTAGCCGCAGGGCCGCATCGCGATCCGTGACGCCGTCGGGCGCGCTGACCGGGCCGCCCCTTGAGAGTGAGGGTGCCGCACATGAGCATTCCCGTCGAGGACGTCCTCACCCGTGCCGGCACTGGCCCCTTCCAGCGCCGCCTCCTGTTCGTGTTCGGCTTCGTCTGGGCCGCCGACGCGATGCAGGTGCTCGCGGTGGGGTTCACCGCGCCGTCCATCGCGGAAAGCTTCGGCCTCACGGTGCCGCAGGCGCTTCAGACGGGGACTCTGTTCTTCCTCGGCATGATGATCGGCGCGAGCCTCTTCGGGCGGCTCGCCGACCGGATCGGGCGTCGCCGGGTGCTTCTGGTGACGGTGGCATGTGATGGGATCTTCGGGCTTCTGTCGGTCTTCGCGCCGTCCTTCGGGGTTCTGCTGGTGCTGCGGT
>CADCUU010000344.1 GCA_902805995.1 uncultured Rubellimicrobium sp. | reverse complement strand
AGGTCTACTCCAAGGCCGACGCTCGCTTCCTCCCCGACCGCTACGTCGAAGGCACCTGCCCCAACTGCGGCTACGAGAAGGCCCGCGGCGACCAGTGCGAGAACTGCACAAAGCAGCTCGACCCCACCGACCTCATCAACCCCCGCTCCGCCATCTCCGGCTCGACGGACCTGGAGATCAAGGAAACCAAGCACCTCCATCTCCGGCAGTCGGAGATGAAGGAGAAGCTCCTCGCCTGGATCGACTCCAAGACCGACTGGCCCGTCCTCACCACCTCCATCGCCAGGAAGTGGCTCCTCGACGGCGACGGCCTCCAGGACCGCGGCATCACCCGCGACCTCGACTGGGGCGTCCCCGTCCAGAAGGGCGACCAGCCCTGGCCCGGCATGGAGGGCAAGGTCTTCTACGTCTGGTTCGACGCCCCCATCGAATACATCGCCTGCGCCAAGGAATGGACCGACGCGGCAGGCCGCCCGGACGCCGACTGGGAACGCTGGTGGCGCACCGACCATGGTGCGGCGGACGTCCGCTACACCCAGTTCATGGGCAAGGACAACGTCCCCTTCCACACCCTCTCCTTCCCCGTGACCATCATGGGCTCGGGCGAGGACTGGAAGCTCGTCGACTACATCAAGTCCTTCAACTACCTGAACTACGACGGCGGCCAGTTCTCCACGTCCCAGGGCCGCGGCGTCTTCATGGACCAGGCCCTCTCCATCCTGCCCGCCGACTACTGGCGCTGGTGGCTCCTCTCCCACGCCCCCGAATCCTCCGACTCCGAATTCACCTGGGAGAACTTCCAGGCCTCCGTGAACAAGGACCTCGCCGACGTCTTGGGCAACTTCGTTTCCCGCATCACCAAGTTCTGCCGCTCCAAGTTCGGCGAGCAGGTCCCCGACGGCGGCACCATGGGCGACCGCGAAACCCAGCTCCTCACCGACCTCGCCACGCGCCTCCAAGCCTACGAATCTGCCATGGATGCCATCGAGGTCCGCAAATCCGCCGAGGCGCTCCGCTCCATCTGGGTCCTCGGCAACGAATACCTGCAATCCGCCGCCCCCTGGACCACCCACAAGACCGACCCCGCCCAGGCCGCGATGCAGACCCGCCTGGGCCTCAACCTCATCCGCCTCTACGCCGTCCTGTCGCGCCCGTTCATCCCCGACGCGGCGCAGCAGATGATGGACGCGCTCGGCTCCACCGACTGGTCCTGGCCCACCGACATGCAGCAGGCCCTGGGCACCCTCCCCCCCGGCCACGCCTTCACCGTGCCCGAGGTGACGTTCCAGAAGATCACCGACGAGCAGCGCGCCGACTGGCAGACGCGCTTCTCCGGCATCCGCACCTGACGCCATGCGCAAGCCCGCCCGCCCCGGCTGCCCGGTCGAGCTCACCCTCGACCGGCTCGCGGGCAAGTGGAAGACGATCCTCCTCGCCCGCCTCAAGTCCGGCCCCCAGCGCTACGCCGACCTGCGCGCCTCCGTCCCCGGCCTGTCCGACAAGGTCCTGACCGACCGCCTCCACGAACTCCGCGCCGACGGCCTCGTCGACCAGGACCCCCAGGGCCGTTACCTCCTCTCGCCCGAAGGGGAGACGCTCCGCCCCGTCCTCCAGGCCCTCTACGACTGGGGCCAAGACCGGGGCGAACCCCGCTGACTTACCCAAGAGTTCGTTGATCGGCCCCCCGCCCGCTGGCAGCCTCCGCGCAAAGGAGTCCCGCCATGATCGTCGAATACATCCGCTACCAGACCACCCCCGACCGCGGCCACGCCATCGTGGACGCCTACCGCACCGCCCTCCCCCATCTCCAATCCGCCCCCGAATGCCTGTCACAGGAGGTCGCCGCCTGCACCGAGGACCCGGGCGCCGTCACCGTGCGCCTCACCTGGACGTCGGCGGACGCACACATGCAGGGCTTCCGCCGCGGCCCCCACTTCCCGCCCTTCCTTGCCGAGGTGCGCCCCTTCATCCCCGACATCGCGGAGATGCGGCACTACGAGGTGCTGGTCACCGGCTAGGCCACCCCTTCCGCCACCCAGGCCCGCAACCGCCCGCGGATCGGGCCCTCGCCGAACCGCCGCGCGACCTCCTGGGCCGCGGCGTCGGTCGCGGGCTCCAGCCCATCCGGATCGCGCGCCTCGATCTCGCCGCGCATGGGCGAGCCCTGGCACATGCCCACGGCAGGATCGCGGGCCGACGCGGCCTGCCCCTCCGCCTCGACCGGCTCCACCCGGATCTCCGCAAAGCCCGCCGCCCGCAGGTCCGCCTCGATTCGCGTCGGGTCGTGGTAGCCGTGCGGCGTGCGGGCCATGAAGCTCGGCGGATCGTCCGGGAAATGCGCCCGCAAGCCGTCCATCACGGCCCGGGTGAAATCGTTCGCCAGCACCCGGTCCCAGGCGCTGAGCAGGAACCGCCCGCCCGGCTTCAGGACTCTCCGCGCCTCGCGGTAGGCGGCCACCCGGTCGGGAAAGAACATCACCCCGAACTGGCACAGCACGACGTCGAAGGCCCCGTCCTCATAGGGCAGCGCCATCGCATCGGCCTGCCGCCAGGCCAGCCGCGCATCCCCCGCCAGGACCGCCGCGGCACGGTCCAGCATCGGCTGGCTCAGGTCCGTGGCCGCATAGCAGGCCTCCGGTCCCAGCCGCGGCAGCAGGACCCGCGTCACCGCCCCGCTCCCCGCCGCTGTTTCCAGCACCGCCCCGGGCGCGAGCCGCTCCACCCGCGCCGCCATGTCGGCGGCAAAGGGCGCGAAGATCAGCGGCACGAGCACCTGGTCATAGATCTCGGGCACCGAGCCCGCGAACACCCGATCAGCCTGCGTCATGGCATCCCCCTTCCGGTTGCGGCCCGGGCCGATCCTACACCCGCCGGCCTCATTGCCCTAGCGTCAATCCACAGGCCGCCCCATCAACCCCACTGCCCCTACCCCGCCATCGCCGCCAACTGCCGATCCGTCCCCGCCTTCTCCGGCCGGATATAGATCGACGTCAGCTCCGGCATCTCCGCCCGCAGCCGCTCCTCCAGCGCCTCGATCAGCGCCTCGCCCCGGCCCATCGTCAGCCCGTCCTCGAAATCCACGCTCGCCGCCACGAATACGCGGTTGGGCGCGGTGTGGATCGTGCGGACATGGTTCACCGCCGTCACCCCGGCCTCAGCCCGCAGCAGCGCCTCCACCCGGTCGATCACCGCCTCGTCGGCAGGCTCCCCGATCAGCAGCCCCTTGGCCTCGCGCGCGACCAGCGCCGCCACCACGGC
>CADCUU010000343.1 GCA_902805995.1 uncultured Rubellimicrobium sp. | reverse complement strand
AGGCCGTCTGCGCGATCTCCTCGCGAAGAGGCTCAAGATCCACGGCCTGCGCGGGCAGGTCGCCCGTCTGGCCCTCCGTTTGGGCCACCGCCCCGGCGACCGGCTCGGGCGCTTCCTCAAGGGCTGTCAGACGTGTCTCGACCTCCGACAAGCGGGCGGCGAGCGCTTCGCCCTGCGCGGCGTCGGGCACGGGACGCGTCTCCAGCGCGGCCAGCCGCGCCTCCAGATCGCCGGGAAGGAGAGCCGCCGGCGGGCCGAGCCGATCCTGCGCCACATAGGCCGCGCCAAACCCCAGGGCCGCGGCAATCATGCCTCCCAGAAGCAGGCTTCCGATCCCGCCACGCCGGGGCGGGTCCTGAACCACCGGAGGCGTCGAGGGATACTCATAGAGCGGACTGGCGACCTCGGGACCGGCTGGGCGGGACGTGCCAGACGACTCCTCGGCAGGTCGGTCTGCCCGCTGCTCGGACGAAACAGTCGGGTCATCCGCAGCTAGCGGCGGCTCCGAAGATGACAGCAGCGTCGAGCCGCCGTGCGACTCTGGCGCAGAGGAGACAATCAGGGGCTCGGCCCGCTCGGATACCCGAGGCGCCCCAAAGTCCTGCGCCGACGGCTGGCCGAGGTCCGTCTCGGGCCGCGCGTCCCCGTCGAACGCCCCAGCCTCCGTGACCAGGGGCGAGACGAAGGAGTCGTCCCGCTCCCCACTCATCGTAACAGGATCGCCACCAGCCAGATCTCCCGTCACCGCATCCGTCGAGGACGGCTCGGCGGCGTCGATCGGCGGCAATTCGGTGGCCGGTTCCTGCCCCACCATGGGGCGCTGCCCCGGTTGAGTCGCCCCGCGCGGGGGGCCCGCCTTGCGCGCCATGGTCGATCCTTCCCAACTGGTCCCCGCGAAGCGGGCGCCGGACCCTACCTAATCCGGTCTCTCCGGCCCCTCAAGGCGCGCCGTCCGCCAGCCGGCTCAGGCGGCCAAAGGTCGCGGCGACCATTGCCACCCCCGATGGGGCCGCGGCGATGTCCAGACCAACGGGTCGCAGGCGTTGCGCGGCGGCATCGGCCACGGCCTCGCTTATGGCAACGACATGCAGAGGCGCCTGTGGAGCCCAACCGGACAGGAGCACGGCGCTGCGTGGCGAAAACAGCGGCACCACGAGCGGGCCCGGACCCGCCAGCACTTCCTGCGCCTTGCGGGGCGGGGGCAGCGCCACCTGCCGGTAAGCCACGACCTCCGAGGCGTCCAGCCCCGCCTCCCGCAGCCGTACGGCCAAATCACCCCGCGCGTGCTCCCCCCTAAGATGCAGGATAAGGCCCGGAGGGCGCCGCGTCAGAAGGGTGGCAAGCAGCGCCTCCGCATCGGGTCCAGCCTCGAGCGCACGGAACCCCTTGTCTCGCGCCACGGCCGCTGTGCGGGCCCCGACGCACCACGCCTCCAGCCGCGGCAGGCCCAGCTCCCCCGCCCGGATCGCCCCGTTCTCCGAGGTCAGCACGAGCGCGGCGGGCATCGAGGATAACGTCACCTCAACCGGGTGGATTTCCATGACCGGGCTCAGCAGGGCCGGGATAGGGGCACCCGTCATCGTCTCTAAGGCCGCCAGGAACCGCTGCGACGCCGCTACTGGCCGGGTAAGGAGGAGTCGCGGCGACAGGTCCATGACCCCTTCTCCTTGTTTGCGGGCCCCGCCGATGCTACGCGCGACCGCCATGTCCTGCCAGCCTCGCTTCAGCGGGTGCGGCGCGAAGGGAGACCCGGCTCATGGACCGACCTCTCACGATCCTCGGGATCGAGTCGAGCTGCGACGACAGCGCCGCCGCCGTCGTGCGGGACGGGCCAGCCGGGGCGCGCGTCCTGTCTTCGGTGGTGCGTGGCCAGAACAGCCTTCACGCGGCCTTTGGCGGCGTCGTGCCGGAAATTGCCGCCCGCGCCCACGCCGAGGTGCTGGACCTCTGCGTGGAGGCGGCGCTGGCCGAGGCCGGGGTCTCGCTGGCCGACCTAGACGGGATCGCGGTGACGGCGGGACCTGGGCTCATCGGCGGGGTGCTTGCAGGGGTGATGACGGCCAAGGGCCTCTCCGCGGCAACGGGGCTGCCGCTCTGGGGCGTGAACCACCTCGCGGGGCATGCACTCACGCCGCGCCTGACGGACGACCTGCCCTTCCCCTATCTCCTCCTGCTCGCCTCGGGCGGGCATTGCCAGTTCCTGCTGGTGAAGGGGCCCGACCGCTTCCGCCGGCTTGGGGGCACCATCGACGACGCGCCGGGCGAAGCCTTCGACAAGGTCGCCAAGCTCCTCGGCCTGCCGCAGCCCGGCGGCCCCGC
Organism: uncultured Rubellimicrobium sp.; assembly: GCA_902805995.1. Lineage (GTDB taxonomy): Bacteria > Pseudomonadota > Alphaproteobacteria > Rhodobacterales > Rhodobacteraceae > Rubellimicrobium. The sequence continues at coordinate 939 of CADCUU010000343.1, read as the reverse complement.
CGTGGAGCGCGAGGCCCAGACCGGCGACCCGCGCTGCATCCCGCTGCCTCGCCCGCTGCTCGACCGTGAAGGCTGCGACATGTCCTTCTCGGGACTCAAGACGGCGGCCTTACGCGCGCGCGACAAGCTGATGGAGGGGCATGGCGGCCTGCGCGAAAGCGACCGGCGCGACCTCTGCGCGAGCTTCCAGACCGCCGTGGCGGAGGTCCTGACCGAAAAGGCGCGCCGCGCCCTGGCGATCTACCTCGCCGATGAGCCCGCCACCCCCTCCTTCGCCGTGGCCGGAGGCGTCGCGGCAAACCGGCTGATCCGCGACAGCCTGTCCTCCCTCTGCTTGCGCGAAGACGTGGGCTTCGTCGCGCCTCCGCTGGCGCTTTGCACCGACAACGCGGCCATGATCGCCTGGGCGGGGATGGAGCGTGCCCGGGCCGGCCTGCCGCCCGACCCCGTCATCACGGCCCGTCCCCGCTGGCCCCTCGACACGACGGCGTCCCCCCTCGTCGGCGCAGGACGCAAAGGGGCCAAGTCGTGACGCGGATCACGGTCGCGGGGGCGGGGGCGTTTGGGACGGCGCTGGCTCTTGCCCTCAGCGGGACCCGCGAGGTGACCCTTTGGGGCCGCGACACCGCCGGCATGGAGGACATGGCCCGGACGCGCACCAACCCCCGCCTGCCCGGCGTAACCCTGTCGTCCGACCTTACGCTCGCCAGCGACCCCTCGGCGCTGGCGGGGGCGGATGTGGTTCTCCTGGCCGTACCGGCCCAAGCCCTGAGGAGCTTCTTGGCCGAGCACGTCGCCGCCCTTGCGGACAAGCCTCTCATCGCCTGCGGCAAGGGCCTCGACCTCCAGACCCTCGCAGGTCCCAGCGCCGCCATTGCCCGCATGCTCCCCTCGGCTACCCCCCTGGTCCTCACAGGTCCGAGCTTCGCCGCCGACATC
>CADCUU010000342.1 GCA_902805995.1 uncultured Rubellimicrobium sp. | reverse complement strand
AGCTCCCCCCCGCCTTGGTAGAGCACGCCGAAGAGGATGGCGGCGATGAACACGCCCAGCGGGTGGTTGCGGCCCATCAGCGCCACGGCGATGCCGATGAAGCCCGCGCCCTCCACGGCGTTGAGGATCAGCCGCTCGGCCTCGCCCAGGGTGTTGTTGATCGCCATGAGGCCCGCGAGGCCGCCGGAGATCAGCATGGAGATCATGATGATGCGGGTGGCCCCGATGCCCGCGTAGCGCGCGGCCCCCTCGGAAAGGCCGAAGGCCCGGATCTCGTAGCCGAGGCGCGTCTTCCAGATCAGGACCCAGACGACGAAGCACAGAAGGACGGCGATGAAGAAGGTGATGTTGGCGGGCGTGCCCCGGAACAGGATCGTCTCGCCGAAGGAGAAGAGGTCGCGGAAGGACGGGATATGCGTCGCCTCCGGGAAGGGGGCGGTCGCCGTCTCCATGGTGCCGGTGGGCTTCAACGGGCCCACGAGCAGGTAGTTGAGGAGCGCCGCGGCGATGAAGTTGAACATGATCGTCGTGATGACGATGTGGCTGCCCCGCTTGGCCGCGAGCCAGGCGGGGATCGCCGCCCAGGCCGCGCCGAAGATCGCGGCGCCGAGGAAGGCGCCCACGAGCGCGAGGCTCCAGTGCGGCCAGGGGATGTAGAGGGCCACGAGCGCGACGCCGAGGCCCCCGATCGCGGCCTGCCCCTCGCCGCCGATGTTGAACATGCGGGCGTGAAAGGCCACGGCGACCGCAAGGCCCGTGAAGATGAAGTTCGTGGCGTAGTAGAGCGTGTAGCCCCAGGCCCGGGTCGATCCCATGGCCCCGTCGATCATGATCCCCAGCGCCGAGATCGGGTTGTGCCCGATGGCCAGGATCACGAGGCCCGAGATGAACCCCGCGAGCAGGAGCGAGATGAGGGGCACGAGGATGACATCGGCCCAGCGCGGCAAGCGGTCCATCAGGCGGCTCCCTCGGTCACGCCGGCCATCAGGAGGCCGAGCTCGCCCGCGTTGGTCTGGGCGGCGGGGCGCTCTCCCATGATGCGGCCATCGAACATGACGGCGATGCGGTCCGACAGCGACAGGATCTCGTCGAGCTCCACGCTGACGAGGAGGATCGCCTTGCCCTGGTCGCGCAGGGTGACGATCTGCTTGTGGATGAACTCGATGGCGCCGATGTCCACGCCGCGCGTGGGCTGGCCGATGAGGAGGAGGTCGGGCCCGCTCTCGATCTCCCGCGCCACCACGATCTTCTGCTGGTTACCGCCCGAGAAGCTCTTGGCGGCGAGGAAGGGGTTCGGGGGGCGCACGTCGAAGCGCGCCATCTTGGCGGCGGTGTCGGCCTTCATCGCGGCCTGGTCCATCATCACGCCGCCCGAATAGGCATCGCGGTGGTGGTAGCCCAGGGCCACGTTCTCCCAGGCGGCGAAGTCGAGGATCAGCCCTTCGTGGTGGCGGTCCTCGGGGATGTGGCCGATGCCGGATTCGCGCCGGTCGCGCGCGTCCTGCCGGCCGGAGATGTCGAGCGGCTGGCCCTTCACGCGGACGGTGCCGGTGCCCTTCATGGTGCCGCCCAGGACGGCCAGAAGCTCGCTCTGCCCGTTGCCGGCGACGCCCGCGATGCCCAGGATCTCCCCCGCGCGGACGTTGAGGGACACGCCCTTGAGCCGCTCCACGCCCTTGGCGTCCACGACGCGGAGGTTCTCCACCTCCAGCACGGGCAGGCCGGGGCTCGCGGGGGTCTTGTCCACGCGGAGGAGGACCTTGCGGCCCACCATGAGTTCCGCGAGCTGCGCGGGGTTGGTCTCATCGGTCTGGACGGTCGCCACCATCTCGCCCCTGCGCATGACGGACACGGTGTCGGTGATCTCCATGATCTCACGGAGCTTGTGGGTGATGAGGATGACCGTCTTTCCCTGGTCGCGCAGGTTGCGAAGGATGCGGAACAGGTGGTCGGCCTCGGGCGGGGTCAAGACGCCCGTCGGCTCGTCGAGGATGAGGATGTCGGCCTTGCGGTAGAGGGCCTTCAGGATCTCCACCCGCTGCTGCATGCCGACGCCGATCTCCTCCACCACGGCGTCGGGGGCGACCTCCAGCTCATATTCGGAGGCGAGCTGGGCGAGTTCGCGCCGCGCGCGGGCGAGGGAGGGGCGCAGGAGGCCGGAATCCTCCGCCCCCAGGACGACGTTCTCGAGGACCGTGAAGTTCTCCACGAGCTTGAAGTGCTGGAACACCATGCCGATCCCGGCGCGGATGGCGGCCTGGGAGTCGGGGATCTGCGTTGGGCGGCCTGAGATCAGGATCTCGCCCGAGTCGGCCTTGTAGAAGCCGTAGAGGATGGACATGAGCGTGGACTTGCCCGCCCCGTTCTCTCCGATGATGCCGTGGATCGTGCCGGGCATCACGCGGATGGAGATGTCCTTGTTGGCCTGGACGGGCCCGAAGGCCTTGGAGATTCCCCTGAGCTCGATGGCCGGGGCCTGGCCTTGGGACGGGGTCGGAGGGGCGAGCGCCATGGGTGGGGGTCCTTCGTATGGCGTCGGGGGCCGCGGCCGGTGCGTCGGCCGCGGCCCCCGGAACTCATCGTGCCGCGATCAGAACTGGATCGCGGGGCAGGTCTCGTCGGAGGAGTAGTCGTGGACGGTGATCTCGCCCGCGGCGATCTGAGCGGCGGCGGCGTCCACGGCGGTCTTCATCTCCTCGGTGATGAGGGTCTGGTTGTGCTCGTCGAGGGCGTAGGCCACGCCGTCGTTATCCACGCCCATCACCTGCACGCCGGTCTCCACGGCGGGGCCGGCGGTCATCGCGTCATAGACGGCGTTGTCCACGCGCTTGACCATGGAGGTCAGGACCTCGCCGGGGTGGAGGTAGTTCTGGTTGCTGTCCACGCCGATCGACAGGATGTCCTCGTCCGCGGCGGTCTGGAGCACGCCCACGCCGGTGCCGCCGGCCGCGGCGAAGACCACGTCGGCGCCCTGGCCGATCTGGGCCAGAGTCAGCTCCGACCCGCGCGCCGGGTCGTTCCAGGCGGCGGGGGTGGTGCCGGTGAAGTTCGCGATCACGGTCGCGTCGGGGTTCGCGGCGACGACGCCCTGGGCGTAGCCGCAGCCGAACTTGCGGATGAGCGGGATGTCCATGCCGCCCACGAAGCCCACGGTGCCGGATTCCGACGCCATGCCGGCAAGCATCCCCACGAGGTAGGAGCCCTCATGCTCGTTGAAGACGACGGAGCGGACGTTGGGCTGCTCCACCACGGCGTCCACGATGACGAAGGTCGTTTCCGGGT
>CADCUU010000341.1 GCA_902805995.1 uncultured Rubellimicrobium sp. | reverse complement strand
CTGCCCACGACGCCCTTCGTGATCCTTGCGGCCTTCGCCTTCGGCAAGGGATCGCCCGCGATGCGGCACCGGCTGGAGACCAACCGCCATTTCGGCCCCGCGATCCGCGACTGGGAGGAGCGCGGCGCCGTCCGCCCGCGCTACAAGGCCATGGCCTGCCTGCTCATGGGGGCCTCGTTCCTGGCGGCAGTCCTGCTTGCGCTGCCGCTGGGGGTGCTAGCCGTGCAGGGCTCCATCCTCGCCGGGGTCTCGGCCTGGCTGCTGTCGCGCCCATCGTCCTGACCCGGGCGGGATCGCGCCGGGGTCCGACCGTGATCAACTCGGACAGCCCGCCCCAGACAGACCGCGAGGCCTGATCTCTCGAAAGGTACCTCCGATGCCCGCCAGGCCGTCTCCCTCGCCATGGCCGTGAACCTGCGTGGCGAGGCCAAGGATCAAAGGTGGATGAGAGAGGAGAACGCCTGCGCATGTCTCCGCCGGACCGCGATGAACAGACACTGCAAGACCGCGCAGGGCGCTTCAGCCCTGATCTTGGCGACCAGTCTCTTCGGGGCGAACACGTGACCTGCCGAGGCGCCGCTTCCGCATGTTCCCAGCCGCGCCGCCTCTCCACATGTCCCACAGGCTACCGACCCTCGTGCTGGAAAACGCCTGCTGCGAAGAGCGCTTCGGCCCTGATTCGGCCGACAATGGCCCACCTTCCCCGTGCCGTTTCAACATCGCCCCGGATGCATGGTCCGGGCGCCCCGTTCGCAGGCAGTCCGCCAACCGCCCGATGCCGCGCCGCAGCAAGGAGTGGTATGCACAAAACACAGGCGCATCATGTACATGAAAAACATGTATTTTATGTCACTTGCTCCATTGCCGCCGCTGCATTTGCAGGCTATCGCTGGGACATATCCTCCCACTTCGGCACCCGACGAAAGGTGCCAGGCAAAGCCGCCAGTCAGGAGCTTGGAACACCCCCTGTGGGGCTGCGTCCGGGCCCCCTGACGGCGGCTCTTTTTTTGGGCCGCTCCTCTCCCCAGGGCCCCGCGGCCTGCGATCGCCTCGAAAAACCTTGGACATAGCTGTCGAAGCGCTTGCCCGAAGGGCAGACGCGTCGGATAGTCCGGCCAGGGAGCACCGGCGCCGACCCCGCCGGTCGCGACAGGGACCAAGGTGAGCAACAAGAAAGTCAAGGCGAAGCGCGGCGAAGCCGGGTCCGAAGGCGCGGGAGCCTCGGCGTTTCGCCTCGCGCTTACGGATGCGCTGCGGGTGCTCGACGATCCCGCCCTCATCATGACCCGCGCCGCCGAACTGCTGGCCCGCCACCTGGGCGCGAACCAGGCGGGCGTCGGGGAAATGGACGAGACGGGGCAGGACGTCACCGTCCGCAACGCCTGGACCGACGGCAGCCTGCCCTCGATCCTCGGCACCTGGAACCTCGACTCCTTCGGGCCCGAGATGGTCCGCGACATGCGGAACGGCACGCTCATCGCGATCCCGGACCTGTCGCAGGACCCCCGGACCATGTCGCCCGAAATCCAGCGCGGCTACGACGGCGCGGGCATCCGGGCCATGGTGGACCTGGGCCTCCGGCGCGACGGGCACATGGTCGCCATCCTGTTCGTCCATCACTCCAGCCCCCGCGACTGGACCCGCAAGGAGGTGGCCCTGGTCGCGGAAGCGGGCGAGAGGCTCTGGGCGGCGGTCGAACGCGCCCGCGCCGAACGGGCGCTCCGCGCGAGCGAGGAGCGGATGCGCTACGCCCTCGAGGCGGTGGAGGGCATCGTCTACGACTTCGACCTGCGCACCCGGACTGTCCTGCGCGGCGGCCGCCTGCGGGAGATCACGGGATTCCCCGCCGGGGAGGTGCCGTCCGACGCCGACTGGTGGTCCCGCCTCGTGCATCCCGACGATGTGGCACACCTACAGGCCGCCTCGCGCGAGACATTCGCCGCCGGGCGGGAGCTTGTGCAGTGCGAGTACCGCGTCCGGCACCGGGATGGCCGCTGGATCGACGTCGTCGACCGGTCCCGCATCGTCTACGAGGGGGGCGAGCCCGTCCGCATCGTCGGAAGCACCATCGACATCACCGCGCGCAAGGCCACGGAGCGGGCGCTCCGCGATAGCGAGGCAAGCTTCCGCACTCTGGCGGACGCGGTGCCGAACCTCGTCTGGACCATGGACGCGGACGGCGCGACGCAATGGTTCAACGGCCGCTGGTTCTCCTACACGGGGCAGGCCCCCGACCAGGCTCTTCACGGCGGCCTGCGAGAGGCCGAGCACCCCGAGGACGCGGCGCAGATCGACGCGCTCTGGGGCGACGCGCGCGCGAGGGGCGAGCCCTTCGAGGCCGAGCTTCGCTTCCGCCGCCACGACGGGACCCATCGCTGGTTCGTCGCCCGCATCGAGCCCCGGCGCGGCCCGGACGGACGCATCGGCGGCTGGGTCGGCACCGCGACCGACATCCACGACCGTCGCGAGGCGGCCCTGGCCTTGGAACGCAGCGAGGCCAGCGTCCGGCTGCGACTCAACACAGTCCCCACCATGATCTGGACCACCGACGCGGATGGCGGCGGCGACTTCTACAACGACCGCTGGTACGAGTTCATCGGCTTGCCCGAAGGCGCCACCGACGGCGAGGGCTGGAGCGACGTGATCCACCCCGAGGACCGGGACCGCGTCTGGCCAATCTGGCGGCGCGCCCTCGCCACGGGGGAGCCCTACGAGGTCGAATACCGCCTGCGCCACCATGCGGGCGGGCATCGCTGGGTGCTGGGCCGCGCCTTGCCGCTCCGCGACGAAGCCGGCGCGATCCAGTCCTGGGTCGGCACCGCCACCGACATTCACGACATGATGGAGGCGCGTCAGGCCCTGTCCGAAAGCCGCGCCGAGATCGCGCGCGCGCGAGACGGGCTGGAGGCCCGCGTGGCCGAGCGCACCGCCGAGCTGCGCGAGGCCCATGACCGCCTCGCGGCGGAGATGGCGCGGCGCGAAGGCGTGCAGGCGGCCCTTGCCCAAAGCCAGAAGCTCGAAGCGCTGGGCAGCCTCACCTCGGGCGTGGCGCACGACTTCAACAACGTCATCGCCGCCATCGCCGGCGGCTTCTCGGTGATCGCGCGGCGGACCGAGGACCCCCGCATCCTCGACGTCGCGAGCCATGGGGCCGAGGCCGCGACGCGGGGCGCGGCCCTCGTGCGGCAGCTTCTCTCCTTTGCCCGCCAGCAGGCGCTGGAGCCCACGAGCATCGACCTGCGCGCCATGCTGCGCGACGCCGAGCCGCTCCTCCTCCGCTCCGTGGGGGAGAAGGTCGCGCTCCGGCTCGACCTGCCGCCGGACCTGCCGCCTGTGCGCGCCGATGCCGCGCTGCTGGAAACCGCGCTCATCAACCTCGCCGTGAACGCTCGCGACGCCATGCCGTCGGGCGGGACGCTCACCCTGTCCGCCCGCGCCTGCCCCCCGGGCGAGGCCGGGCGCCCCCCGGAACTCGACGACCGCGACGCGCTGGCCCTCTCCGTCTCGGATACCGGCACCGGCATGAGCCCCGACGTGGCCGAGCGCGCGTTGGAGCCTTTCTTCACCACCAAGGGGCCGGGCCACGGGACAGGCCTCGGCCTTGCCATGGTCCACGGCTTCGCACGCCAGTCCGGGGGGGCGCTGCGGCTCGACACCCGCGAAGGGGCGGGCACCAAGATCACCCTGTTCCTGCCCGGCGCCGTCGCCCCCGCCATCCCCCTCGCCGAGCCCGAGGTTCCTCCGCCCCCGGTGCGCCCCGCCGACATCCTCCTGGTGGACGACGACGGGCCGGTACGAGCCGTCACCGCGGCGCAGCTGTCCGACCAGGGGCACCGCGTGGTCGAGGCTTCGGGCGGGCCCGAGGCGCGCGCCGCCCTGGCCCAGGGGGACTTCGACCTTGTCCTGACCGACGTCGTCATGCCCGGCGAGGATGGGGTCGCGGTCGCCGCCGCCGCGCGCGCCGACCGCCCGGACCGCCCCGTGCTGTTCATGACCGGCCACGCCGACCACGCGCGCCTGGAGGGGGAGGCGGTGCTCGACAAGCCTTTCTCGCCCGCGGCCCTCGCCCATGCAGTGGCCGCGCTGCTGCCCCCCGCGGACGAGGAGGACCTCGACCAGCTCGCCGCGCGCCTCCGCTCGGACCGGCTGAGGAGCCTTCTCGCGCAGTGGCGCGCGGCCCGGGGCAAGGGCCACCTCCCCCGCTTCGGCACCATCGAGCTCTCCTCTCTGGCCGGCCCCGACGAGGTTGCCGTGATCGAGGTGGACGGCACCGGCCCTTCGCTGCGCCTCCGCGAGGCCCGGCCCCCTCCGTCCGGGCCGCGCTCCCTGCGGGCACTGACGGCCCTGGGAGCGGGCAGCGCGGGAGAGGCCGCCTGCCGCCGCTGCGCCGAGTCCGGGCGCCCCGTTCACGAATACGCCCGCGTCGCCCGGCGCGAGGGGGACGCCGACACCTTCGAACGGCTGCTCCTGCCCTGGTCCACCGATGGTTCAGGCGTCGACCGGCTCACCGGGGTCGTCGTGCTGCACGGCCCTAGCTTCCAGGACCGCGCCATCGCTTCCTGACGCCAGGCTGGCTCTGATCCGCTGCACGCCAGTGCGGCGCGGGCAAGGCTGCCCAGCCTTCCGGCCTTGTTCCGGGCGGAGCGCCGCCGATATGCGCATCACGAGGCGAGCATTAATCCGCCAAAGCCCAATAGAGGCCCTCAGGTCGCCCCGAACGCGCCTGTCGCATGCCACGATTCTGGTGTGTCCCTGAGTCCAGCACCGGCCTTCGGGCCTTCAGTTGGACGATGTGACGCCATGGCTCCGCAACCAGCCTCGACCCAGATCCTCGCCACCTACCTTGCCACGGGCTACTGGCGGGCGACCGGCAGTCCAGCCATTTCCTGGGATCTGTCGGGCTCCAATGTCGTGACCGTGAACCTGTCCGGGCTCACGGCCGCAGGGCAGGCCCTGGCGCGCCACGCGCTCGACGCGTGGGAGGCCGTGGCCAACATCCGCTTCAGCGAGGTCACGGTCCCCGCCAGGATCACCTTCGACGATAGCAGCACGGGCGCCATCACGAATGTCAGGATGACCTCCGCAGGTGACCTCCGCTCCGCCCATGTCAACATCGGCACCGACTGGCTGTCACGGCACGGGACCCACCTCGGCTCCTACAGCTTCCAGACCTACATCCACGAGATCGGCCACGCCCTGGGCCTCGGCCATCCGGGGACCTATGGCGGCGGCGCGGCCTACGGAGACGCGACCTTCACCATCGACAGCTGGCAGCAGACGGTCATGTCCTACCTCGACCAGAACGAGAACCCGGTCGTCGCCGCCGACAAGGCCTACCTCCTCACGCCGATGATGGCCGACATCCTGGCCATCCAGATGCTCTACGGCCGCCCCGGCACCACGGCCTCGGCCAGGGACACGTCGTATGGGTTAGGCGGGAACAGCGGCACCTATCTCGACGTCGCGATGCGCGGCGGGGGAAACGGCCTCGCGGGCCGCGCGGTGACGATCTTCGACCAGGGCGGACGCGACACGATCAACTTCGCCGACGACACCCGCGCGCAGGTGATGAACCTGTCCGCCGGCACCTTCTCCACCGTCTACGGCACGGCGGGCAATCTCGGCATCGCCATCGGCACGACGATTGAGAATTTCGTCGCGGGCTCGGGCAGCGACCGCGTCATCGGCAACGCCGCGGCCAATCGGCTCGATCTGCGGGGCGGCAACGACTCGGCCAACGGCATGGCGGGCAACGACGTCCTCCTCGGGGGCGATGGCGCTGACCAGCTCCTGGGCCATCTTGGCAATGACCTGCTGCGGGGCGACGGCGGGGCCGACCGGCTGATCGGTGGCGCCGGAGACGACGTCCTCCAGGGCGGGTCCGGGGCCGACCGTCTGGCAGGCGACATCGGCAACGACCGACTGGCGGGGGGAACGGGCATCGACGTCTTCATCTTCTCGGGCGGCAACGACGTGGTCCTCGACTTCGAGAACGGCGTCGACACCATCGTGATCGACGACGCGCTCTGGGGCGCGACGCCCCGCACGCCGGATCAGCTCGTCAAACTGGGCAGGGTGGTCGACGGCGACCTCCTCTTCAGCTTCGCGGGGGGTCACAGCCTGCGGATCGAGAACGTCACCGACGCGCGCATGCTGCTCGACGACCTCCTGATCGTATAGTCCGCGCGTCCTGAGGCGCCCTCCGCCTCAGGCTTCGAGAATGTCGCGGTGGAAGCGCCACAGGAAGAGCAGGCCCACCACGCCCGCCACCAGGCTCACCCCGAAGACATAGGCGGGGGAGACATAGCTCGGCTGGTAGCCGTGGTAAAAGCCCGAGCGCACCTCTGCGATGATGTGCACCAGGGGGTTCCAGGCCAGGTACTCCTCCCACTGCAAGGGCAGAGCTTCCGGCAGGATCATGACCCCGGAAATGAGGACCAGGGGCCGGTTCAGGATCCCCCAGGCCGCGTGCCACAGCGGCAGCGCCGAAAATAGTACGCAGTTCAGAAGCCCCACGCCCAGGGCCAGCGCCCCGGCCATGACGAAGCCCAGGACGACGTGGGACAGGTCCAGCATGGTGCCCGTGTCCTGGAATATGATCAGCCCCGCCAGCACGATATACGCGACGAGGATCTGGTTCATCATGTTCAGGACGAACCGCGCGATCAGCGCATCCGCGACCGTGACTCGGGGATAGGCCAGAAGCGGCCGCGAATAGTTCAGCGCCTGCGCCACCTTTCCCGATACGTTCGAGAAAACGTAGAACGGCAGGAGGCCCGTCGCGTAGAACATCGCGAAGTTCGTGCCGAGAGCAGGATTGCTGAACCCCACCGCGATGAAGATCCAAGATATGAGCGCGATGCCCGCCACGGGCTCCAGGATGCTCCAGATATAACCCCCCGGGTTGCGGCCCGAGGTCGTGGACATCTCGCGCAGCATCAGCGCCGCGACGACGCGGCCCGTGGCGAAGGGAACCTGGCGATGGATCGACCGAAGCTGCGGGGGCTGGGGCGTGGATGTCATGGGGGACCGGATCTGGGGCGGAGGAGCCCGCCGGGGCGAACCATGATGCCGCCGCCGCCCTCCGGATGCAAGCGGGGTCACGCAACGCTCGGTGGGGTCAGAGTTCGTTAACCTTTCCAAGCGAACCTGAGGCGCATATGCCAAAGGAGCCCCCCATGCCTTCGACCTCGCCCCGCCTGTCCCTCCCCTATCTCCAGCCCGCCCAAGCCCAGAAGCACGTGACCCATAACGAGGCGCTCCAGCTTCTCGACGCGGTGGTGCAGCTTCGCGTCCTGGCCTTCGGCGCGACCGAACCGCCCCTCGCCCGCCAGCCCGGCGATGTCTGGGCGCTGGGCGCCTCGCCCTCGGGCGACTGGACGGGGCAGGCCGGTCAACTCGCGCTCTGGGACGGCACGGGGTGGCAGTTCCTCGCCCCGCGCGACGGGTGGATCGCCTGGGACGCCTCGGCCCAGGGACTGCGTGCCTGGACGGGCGGCGCTTGGGCGCCGGTGGCCCCCGCGCTCCAGAACCTGCCGGGCCTGGGCATCGGGACGGCCCCGGACGCGGTGAACCGCTTGGCCGTCGCCGCCGATGCCACGCTCCTGAGCCATGACCGCGCAGGGCACCAGCTCAAGATCAACAAGGCCGGCGCGACCGACACCGCGAGCCTCCTGTTCCAGTCCGGCTGGACAGGGCATGCCGAGATGGGCCTCTCCGGGAACCTCGACTTCTCCGTCAAGGTCTCGGACGGGCAGGCCTGGTCCACGGCCCTCACGGTTGCACGCGCGACGGGGGCGGTGACGCTGCCGAAGGGCGCGGTGGTGATGGGAACGCTTGGCGGGACGGCCGTGCAGGTGAGCCCGACCGACGCCACGCCCGGACGGCTTCTCTCCGTCGGAGCCTTCGGCTTGGGCGGCCCCCTGCCCCCGGTTGCGAACGCCGCCGTCACGGACGGGACCCTAGCACCCGGCCTTTACGCCTACGACACGGCGGCCGGCAGCACGGGCGGCCCGGCGGGCGTGCTGCGCGGGACGCTCCTCCACACGCGGCGCGGCGCGGGCGCAGGCGAAACCCAGCTCCTCGTGGTCGAGGCGGGCTCCACGGCGGGCCTTTATGCGGGCCTCGTTCTCGGCCGCGCACGGTCGGGAGGCGCCTGGAGCGGCTGGACCTGCGGATCGGTGCAGGACAGCGCCACGGGCCCGAACGGCCGCGTCGTCCGGCATCAGGATGGCACACAGACCTGCTGGCACACGCTCTCCACCTCGGCCACAGCCGAGACGGTCTGGACCTTCCCCCAGCCCTTCGCCTCGGCCACGGGCCTTGCCGTAACGATGGGCGTGAATGGCGCGGGCCTTGCGCCACTCTTTCCCCGGCACACGGCCAAGGGCACGTCCTCGGTCGCCCTGTCCGTGGTGGATATGGGGGGAACGCGGGTGGGAGCTTCCCTCGATCTGGTCGCGATCGGCCGCTGGCATTGACGCGATCACACGGAAATGGGAGGCGGTTTTCTGTATCGCGACGCAAGGGACGGGTTTTCGGCCTGCATGACAGCCGCTATGCGTGGTGCCATGCCGGTCGCGCCCCCCGCGCGACGGGGAAGGTCCGGGGGTCGGGAGGCTGCATGACGACGATCACGAGCCGGATAGGCATGGGCGCGCTGCTCTGCCTGGCGCTGGCAGGCTGCAACCTTCCGCGCGGCGCCGCCTTCGAGTCCGAGATCCTTCGCGGCGGCTCCGAGGATGGGGCCGTGCAGGACTTCGCCGTGGAGCCGGTGACTCGCGAGGCCCTTCCCCGCATCGCCGCCTGGCCCCATCCGGGGGTGGAGCAGTTGGGCTGGATCGGACATCAGGACGGGCCGCCGAACCGGATTATCGCCGCAGGCGACGTGCTGGCGCTCACCCTCTGGACCGCCGAGGAGAACTCCCTCCTCACCCAGCCGGGTCAGCGCGCCACCACCATGCAGGCGGTCACCGTCTCCTCCACGGGCGAGGTCTTCATGCCCTACCTGGGCAACATCCAGGTGTCCGGCATGAGCCCCGACCGCGCCCGCGAAACCATCGAGACGCGCTTCGTGGAGGTCGCTCCCTCCGCGCAGGTGCAGCTGGAGATCGTGGAAAGCCGCGGCAGCCTCGTGAGCCTCGTGGGGGGCGTGACCCGGCCCGGCGCCTATCCCATGCGCGACCAGAGCTACACGGTCCTGTCGCTGATCGCGGAAGGGGGCGGCGTGCCCCCCGGCCTCAACAACCCGCAGATCCGCCTGATCCGCGGCGACGCGATCTACGGCACCTCCGTCGAGCGCCTGTTCGAGGACCCGGCCTACGACACCACGCTCCGGGGCGGCGACAAGGTGATCGTGGAGCCCGACGACCGCTACTTCCTGTCCCTGGGCGCCGCCGGGAGCGAGTCCATCCACCCCTTCCCCCGCGACGAGATCTCGGCCCTCGAGGCCGTCTCGATCATGGGGGGCGTGGCGGATGCGCGCGGCAACCCCAAGGGCATCCTTGTGCTGCGCGACTACGCGGCGTCCGAGGTGCGGACGGATGGCTCGGGCCCCTCGCACGAGCGGGTGGTCTTCACGCTGGACCTCACCTCGGCCGACGGGCTCTTCTCGGCGGGGGAGTTCAGGATTCAGCCCGGCGACCTCGTCTACGCCACCGAAAGCCCGGTCACCACGGCGCAGACCGTGTTCTCCATCCTCTCCGGGAGTCTGAACGTGGTGCGCCAGGGGAGAGCGCTCTGACGGTCTCACTCAGATGATCATGCTTCGGAACCTGACCAAGACCTTCGTAATCGAGGGCTATCGAAAGACGGTCCTGTCGAACGTGAACGCGGTCTTTCCGACCAAGGTGTCGGTGGGCCTCCTGGGCCGCAACGGCGCGGGCAAGAGCACGCTGCTCAAGATGATCTCGGGCGCGATGGACGTCACCTCCGGCGAGATCCTGACGGATGGGCAGATCTCGTTCCCGGTGGGCTATGCGGGCTCGTTCCACCCCGACCTGTCGGGGGCGCAGAACACCCGCTTCACCGCGCGCATCTATGGCGTCGACTCTGACGCGCTGATGGCCTATGTCGAGGACTTCTCGGAGCTCGGGCCGAGCTTCCACCTTCCGGTGCGGTCCTATTCCTCCGGGATGAAGGCGCGTCTGGCCTTCGGGGTGTCGATGGGGATTTCCTTCGACACCTACCTGATCGACGAGGTGACCGCCGTGGGCGACGCGAGCTTCAAGAAGAAGTCGCAGGCCGTCTTCCAGGACAAGATGAGCAGTGCGGGCGCCCTGTTCGTCAGCCACTCGCTCGGCCAGATCAAGGAGCTCTGCAAGGCGGGGGCCGTGATCGACGGGGGGCAGCTTCACTACTACGACAACGTCCAGGACGCCATCGACCACCACCTCCGTATCCTCAGCGTCTGAGGGGGCGCCCCCTCCCCGGAGGGAGAGGGCGTTGAGGTCAGGCCTGGACCTGCTCCCGGAAGGACCGCAGCATGACGAGGTGGGTGTCGATCGAGGGGACGCCGACCATGGTGGCGCCGCGGCCCATCTCGATCGTGCCGTTCTGGGCGTAGTCCTCGAAGATCGGGCGCCCTTCCTCGTGGGCGGCGATCTGGGTGTCGAGGTACAGGGCGTCGAACTCGGCACCCTCTGCGGCCTGGAGCTGCTCCATGATCGCGGCATGGTCCTCGCGCAGCGCGATTTCCGCGCCTTCGGCCCCGAAGGCTGCGGCCACGGCGGTCTGCTCAGCGGTCTCAAGCTCAGCAAAGACGCGGACGACCTCGGCCTCGCCCTTCTCCAGCGCGAGCTGGCTGGTCATCATGGAGAAGGTGCCGGCTTCGAGCACGGCCATCTCCTGCTCGCCCATCTGCGCGGCCTCCTGGGCCTGGGCACCGCGCAAGGCGGGAAGGATGCTGGCGACGGCCGCGCCACCGACGAGAAGTTTTCTGCGGTCCATGGATATTCTCCTAGGGCTCTGTGAAAGCCCGGTCGCCG
Source organism: uncultured Rubellimicrobium sp. (assembly GCA_902805995.1). Classification (GTDB taxonomy): domain Bacteria; phylum Pseudomonadota; class Alphaproteobacteria; order Rhodobacterales; family Rhodobacteraceae; genus Rubellimicrobium. The sequence continues at coordinate 1,806 of CADCUU010000341.1, read as the reverse complement.
GGCATGGCGGCCGGGGCTGTGGAGGCGGAAATGGGCCGCATCAGCGATGGGGCAAGCGCACGATTGCGAGGGCCTCATTGCGGGGCGCGGCTTTCAGCCGAGCGAGGGTAGCCTCCATGTCGGCACGCCCTTGGGTTGTGCGCTCCCGGAGCGCGGTCGCCGAATAGTCGAGCGCCTTGAGAACCCGCTGATGCGCAGGGGGCAGCAGCGCGAGATGGGCCAGGATCGCGGGCGGCAGGGCGGGATCGAGGCGGCGCGAGAGTTCGCGCTCCCGTCGCAGGCCCTCGATCTCCTTGGCGGCCTGACGGGCGAAGGCGAGGTCCTGGGCACGGGTGGCCGAGCCGTCGAGGCTGCCAGGCGTTGCACCATCGGGGGCGTAGAGGTCGGAGGCGATGACGAGGACTGGGTGCTCCGGCGGGTCGGCGAAGGCGCGGCTCACGGGGAGGTTGCTGCTGAGGCCGCCGTCCCAGAGCCGTCGCCCGTCGATCTCCACCGGCGGCAGGAGCGGGGGGAGCGCGGTGGCAGCGAGGATATGCGACCGGGTGATGCGGTCCGTGCGGTTGGTCCACCAGACCTCCTCGCCGCGTTCGAGGTCGAGCGCGAGGAGGGAGAAGTGGATGGGCGAGTCGTTGAGCCTGTCCCAATCGACCAGCTTGTCGAGCAGCGCCCCCATCGGTGCATGATCTTGAAGGGAGACATCGGGCGGCATCCCGGGCAGGAGCGACAGCAGCCCCGGAAAGCGCGGGCGCGTGGCGCCGCTTCGGCCCGCGAGGAGGGCATTGAGCCCGAGCCCGTTGCTCCAGCGGGCGCGGAGGGGTTCTGGCAAAAGGCGGGCATAGGGCTCGTCGGGCAGGGAGACGGCCTTCCAGAATCGCGCAGGCGGTCGAGGCGCGCGGCGCGTGGGCTGCCGAGGAGGATCGCCCCGGTGGCCGCGCCGATGGAGCAGCCGACGATCCGGACGGGCTCCTCCAGGGGCAGGAGCGCCTCGCAGACACCGAGGTGATAGGCCCCGAGGGCGTTGCCGCCGCCCAGGACCAGCACAGTCTCGAACCCCTCGACCAGTCCGCCCGTCATCGTCGCCCCTGTGCCGGATTCCGCGTGCCGAACGGCGCGGCGGCGGCGGGGTTCCCGGCGAGGACTCGGCCCGTCCCTAGTTGGGACGCGCCGTCAGCGCCTCGGCGAGGTAGTCGAGGCTTTCGCGCAGGCGGGCGGCGATCTCCGGGTCGCGCTGGGTGTCGGGGCTGAAGGGCTCCATGGACACATAGCCCTCGTAGCCGCCCGCGAGGAGCTGGCGGAGCTGCGCCACGTTGCCCACGCGGTCGGAGGCGAAGACGAAGCCGCGGTCGGGCTCGGTCAGGTCCTGGGGCGCGAGGTCGGGGCGGGCAATGCCCGACACATGGACGAGGCCCACATGCTCCGGGAACATCCGGTCGTCGCCGCAGCGGAAGAACTGGAACGTGTCGTGGCACAGGGCAAAGGCGTCCCAGGCGTCCGCGTCGCCGATAGCCTCCACCGCGACGGCCTGACGGGTCAGGGTGGAGCCGCGCATGCCGAGGGGTTCGACGTAGCCCGTGACGCCGTGGTCGAGCAGGATGGGGTGCAGGGCGCGCAAGCTGGCGCGGAGCTGACGGGCGAGGTCCCCCTCGGCCCAGCCATGCGATTCGTCGATCACGGGGCAGAGGACGAGACCCGGCGCATCGAGAGCTGCGGCGTAGGCGATGAGGGCCCGCGCCTCGACCTCACGGTCGGGCGTCCAATGATTGAAGCGCTGGAGCGCATTGACCGAGGCCACCACCATGCCCACCC
>CADCUU010000340.1 GCA_902805995.1 uncultured Rubellimicrobium sp. | reverse complement strand
CTCGCCCGCCCCGCCCGGGCTCAAGCGTCAGGTGCCCGCCAAAGCGCCGCGCGATCTCGTCCGCGATGGGCAGGCCCAGGCCCAGCCCCGGCGGCCCCGCCTCGCGCCCGCGCCCGAACCGTTGCAGGACGGCCTGCGCCTGGCCGGGCGGAAGGCCCGGGCCGTCGTCCTCGACCTCGACCACCGCCTCCCCTGCCCCGTCCCGCACGCGGACGGTGACCTCGGCTCCCGGCCCCGCATAGGCGATGGCGTTCTCCACGAGGTTCCGCAGCATCTCGCGCAGCAGGGTCCCGTCCGCCCGGACGCGCACCGGCCCCGCCTCGGCCCCGCTTCCGCCGGTGCCCCCATCAAAGCCCAGATCGATGCCCCCCCGCGCCGCACGTGGCACCAGCTCGGCCGTCAGGTCGCGCGCGAGGTCCCGCAGATCCGTGGGCTCGGGCGACGGCAGGCCCGCCGAGGCGTCCACGCGGGCCAGCAGCAGGAGTTGCGCCAGCACCCGCTCGGCTTCGGCCAACGCGGCGTCGGCCTGACCGATGGCGGCCCGCATAGCCTCGGGCTCCCCCTCGCGCGAAGCGAGCGCCAGTTGCGCCCGCACCACGGCAAGGGGCGTGCGCAACTGGTGGCTCGCATTGCCGGTGAAGTTCCGCAGCGCCTCGATGGATGCCCCAAGGCGCGTCATAACCCCGTTCACCGCCTGCACGAGGCCCCAGACCTCGCTCGGCGCATCGCTCCTCAGGGGCGAAAGGTCCCCCGGCCGCCGCGTCGCCAGCGCCCGCGCCAGCGTGTCGAGGGGCCGCACGGCGAGCGTGACGAGCACCCAGACCACCGCCGCGGCCCCTAGGATCATGCCCCCGATCCGCAGGGCCGAATGCCACAAGAGGCTCCGGGCAAGCTGCTGGCGTGCCCGCGTCGTCTCGGCCACCGTGACGGTGAAGGGCAGCGCGTCGATCCCCGTCACTGCCTCCCGCCCCAAGGTGACGAGCCGCACCGCCTCCCCCGCATAGAGCGCGTCGGCAAAGCGCAGCCCTTCGCCGCCGCCCGCGACCGGCAGGTCGGCATAGCCCGTGATGTTGACGCCCCCCGGCCCGTCCACCCGGTAAAAGACCCGGTCCTGGGCCGTGGAGGCCAGCATCTCCAGCGCCGAATAGGGCACCTCGACCGACAGCTCCCCCTCGAAGTCCAGGAACACCCGCTCCGCGATGGCGAGGGCCGACCCGGCGAGGACCCGGTCCGACAGGGTCGTCGACGCCCGGATCGCCTCGCGCCACGTGTCCGCGAGCCCTAGCACCCCCAGCACCGCGGTGGAGGCCAGGAGCCACCCCAGCAGCCTGCGGCGGAGCGAGCCGAGGTCGCGCCCCAGATCCGTCATGCCTCCTCCGCGGCCTCCAGGTAGTAGCCGATTCCGCGGGCCGTCCGCAGCGAAAGCCCGTGCCCCGCAAGGCGGCGGCGCAGACGGCTCGCATATTGCTCGATGGCGTTGTCGCTCAGCGCGTCGTCGAGGGGGGTGAGGGCGCGCTGGATCGCCTCCTTGGGCACGACCTGCCCCTGTCGCATGAACAGAAGCTCCAGCAGCGCCTTCTCCCGCGCGGGCAGGTCGAGAGGCCGCCCCTCCGCCAGGAACCTCCGCGAGGCGAGGTCGAGCGTGACCTCCCCGACGCTCACCGTCGCGGCCCGGATGCCCGCCCGCCTGCGGAGGAGCGAGCGGACCCGCGCCTCAAGCTCCGCCACGTCGAAGGGCTTCACGAGGTAGTCGTCGGCCCCGAGGTCGAGGCCACGCACCTTGTCCTCCGGCGTGGCGCGGGCCGTCAGGATCAGCACCGCCGCATCGTCGCGCCGGTCGCGCAGGGCCCGCAGCACCGACAGCCCGTCCATCTCCGGCAGGCCGAGGTCGAGGATGACGAGGTCGAAGGGCTCAGCCCGCGCCAGCGCCTCCGCCGACACGCCGTCATGCACCGTGTCCACGGCATAGCCCGCCCCGGCCAGGATGGACCGGATCGCCCCCGCAAGGCTCAGGTTGTCTTCCACCAGCAGGATGCGCACCGGCCGTCCTCCCCCAGGGGCAGCCTAGTGACGCACCGCCTCGTTGTGAACCGGCCCGTTGCGGAGCCGAGCGTGGCCCCGCTAATCTCGCGTCATGCGAGCCCGCGCCGCCCATGGCCCCCTCCGCGCCAGCGTGCTGGCCCTCCTCCTAGCCGTCTTCTGGGCCGGGCCCCTGCGCGCCGAACTGAGCCCCGCCCCGTCCGGCACCCCGACGGGCGAACTCGTGATCTACTGGTCCCTCGACGAACAGCTCGGCGCGCCCCTGGTGGAGGAGTTCCAGGCCGCCCACCCGGACCTCGCCGTCCGCACCGAAACCCTCCTCACGGGGGAGATCCACGACCGCGTCCTGAGCGAGACGGCGGCGGGCGCGGGCACGGCCGACTTCGTCTTCTCCTCGGCCATGGACCTTCAGATGAAGCTCGCCAACGACGGCTTCGCGCGGGAGGTCGTGACCCCCGCAAGCGACTCCTGGCCTTCCTGGGCCAAGTGGCGCGACACGGCCTACGCCCTGACGTTCGAGCCCGCCGTGATGGTCTACCACCGCCCGAGCTTCCCGGATGGGCCGCCCACCTCGCGCGGGGCCTTCCTCGACTGGCTGCGCGCGCATAACGGGACAGGCGGGGTGGGCGTGCTCGACCCCGCCCGCTCCGGCGCGGGCTACCTGATGCTCGCCCGCGACGCCGAGCATTTCCGCGACATCTGGTCCCTCGCGGCGGCCATGGGCCGGACCGGGCTTTCCCCCTTCCCCACCACGCGCGAGGTGCTGGAGCGCGTGTCGGACGGCCGCCTCCTGATCGGCTACAACGTCCTGGGCTCCTACGCGGCCGACTGGGCGCGCAGCCACCCGAACCTCGGGATCGTGCTACCCCGCGACTACGTGGTGGTCGTGTCCCGCGTCGCCCTGATCCCGCGCGCCGCGCGCTCGCCCGACCTGGGCTCCACCTTCCTGGCCTGGCTCATGTCGCCCGAAGGGCAGGCGGTGCTGGCCGAACGGCTCCGCCTCCCGGCCCTGAGCCTCGTGGTGGAGGGGCAGGACCGGCCCGAGGATCTTCGCGACGCGCTGGGTGCCCGGTTCCTGCCGGTGCCGGTCAGCCCCGGGCTCCTCGCCTATCTCGACCGGGCCCGGCGCGAGAGGCTCCTCGGCCGCTGGGAGGCAGCCATCGCGGAAAGGTGACCGGAGCTGCCCAATGTGTCAGCTTCATGACAGGTAGACGTGCAAGATGCCCCGCCACGAGGGCCGCCCGCA
>CADCUU010000339.1 GCA_902805995.1 uncultured Rubellimicrobium sp. | reverse complement strand
ACGAGGAGCCAGCCATGGGCGTCATCCTCGGCGAGGCAATACCCCTCCGTCTGGTCGAGCCGCATGGTGTTGGCCAGGAAGTGCATCACGGCGGCGCTGTCGCAGGCCACGCGTTCGCCCCAGGCGCGGTCCCAGCGCCGTCCGGGCCACATGAGGAAACGTTCGCGCAGGCCGGGGGAGGGGGCTCCCATCGCCTCCGGGACGAGGATGAGTTCCTGCGCGTTGACCTGGGCCACGCAGCTTTGGGCCTGCGCCGCCCCCGCGAGGGCGGCGAAGAGGATCGCGAGGAGAAGCTTCACGCCGACCGCCGCTCCGCGAAGCTCATGCGGATGAAGCTCGGCACGTCGTCGCCCATCCCGACGACGCGGTCGTCGTGACGCGGGCGGCGGTCGAGGCGATCGCGGTCGGGGCGGTCCCTTTCCGAAGGGTCGCGGTTGGCACCGTCGCGGTTGGAGGCTTCGCGTTCGGTGCGGTCGCGTTCCGGGCGCTGGGGCCGTTCGGTGCGCTCGGGCCGGACCTCGGCCTGAACCTCGACAGGTTCGACCTCGGGCTGCTCGACGGCGGCCACGGGCTCGGCGGGGCGCTCCTCGCGGCGGGGACGCTCCTCACGACGCGGGCGGCGCTCCCGGCGTTCGGCGGGACGCTCCTCGCGGTGGGGGCGTTCGGTGCGGGGCTCGGGCGCGGGGGCGTCCTTCAGCGGGTTCTCGATGCGCGGGATTTCCTTGGCGATCAGCTTCTCGATGGCGTCGAGGTACTTTTCGTCCTTGGGGGCGCAGATGGTCAGGGCCTTGCCCGACCGGCCAGCCCGGCCCGTGCGGCCGATGCGGTGGACGTAATCCTCGCTATGCGAGGGCACGTCGAAGTTGAACACATGGCTCACGGCCGGGATGTCGAGGCCGCGCGCGGCGACGTCCGAGGCGATCAGGAGGCGCAGGCGGCCGTCGCGGAAGGCCTCCAGGGTGCGGGTGCGCTGGGACTGGTCGAGGTCACCGTGGATCGCCTCGGCGTCGTAGCCGTACTTCTTGAGCGACTTGGACAGGATATCCACGTCGATCTTGCGGTTGCAGAAGATGATGGCGTTGGAGCAGGCCTCCCCCTCGGCGTCGATCAGGGCGCGCAGGACGGCACGCTTTTCGGAGGCCTCGGTCTCCCTCCGCTGGGCTTTGAACATCACGAGGCCCTGGGCGATGTTTTCGCCCGTGGTGGCCTGGCGGGCGACCTCGATCCGCGCGGGGTCCTTGAGGAAGGTCTTGGTGATGCGCTCGATCTCCTTGGCCATGGTGGCCGAGAAGAAGAAGGTCTGGCGCGCGGGGGGCACGAGGCCGAAGATCCGCTCGATATCGGGGATGAAGCCCATGTCGAGCATGCGGTCGGCCTCGTCCACGACCATGATCTGGACGCCGGTCAGGAGGAGCTTGCCGCGTTCGAAGTGGTCGAGGAGGCGGCCGGGGGTGGCGATCAGCACGTCCACGCCGCGGTCGATCAGGGCGTCCTGGTCCTTGAAGGACACGCCGCCGATCAGGAGCGCCTTGGTGAGCTTGAGGTGCTTGGTGTACTTGTCGAAGTTCTCCGCCACCTGGGCGGCGAGTTCGCGGGTGGGGCAGAGCACCAGGGAGCGGGGCATCCGGGCGCGGGCGCGGCCCTGGGCAAGCCGGGTGATCATCGGCAGCACGAAGGCCGCGGTCTTGCCAGTGCCGGTCTGGGCGATGCCCAGGACGTCGCGCCCTTCGAGGGCGTGCGGGATGGCGTCGGCCTGGATCGGCGTCGGCGTGGTGTAGCCCGATTCGGTCAGGGCCTGGAGGACGCGGGGGTCGAGGTTGAGGTCGGAAAACTGGGTCAAACGATATCCTAGCGAGGAGGTTGGCGGCGAGGTGGCCGCATCTTCCGCGCGCGGCCTGCCCGGCCATATTGCCGGGACTCGTGAAACGCCCTGGCGTTAACGGTTTGGTCTGGCAGAGTCAAGACATACTGGCACCTTGGCGCTGCGCCCGGATGCCCTAGGCTTGCAGCGAACAGCAATGGAGGGGATCCATGATCCAGAAATTCGGAAGCGCCACCTGGGCCGGGGGCCTGCGGGACGGGCAGGGCACCCTGTCCACCGAGACGGGCGTGCTGTCGGGGCAGCCCTACAGCTTTGCCAAGCGGTTCGGCGACGAGAAGGGGACCAACCCCGAGGAGTTGCTCGGCGCGGCCCATGCGAGCTGCTTTGCCATGCAGATGAGCGCCTTCATCGAGCAGGCGGGGAGCAAGGCCCAAAGCATCGAGGCCAGGAGCACCGTCACCCTGACCGTGGGCGCGGCGGGCGCGGACATCACGCGGGTGCATGTGGAGGTCGTGGCCGACGCGCCGGGCCTGTCGCCCGAGCAGTTCCAGGAGATCGCCGAGCAGACCAAGGCGGGCTGCCCGGTGTCGAAGCTGTTCAAGGGCGCGGACATCACGATGAGCGCCCGGCTGGCCTGAGGTCCAAGCGGGGGCGCGTTGGTGCGCCCCCGACGCGCCCTTAGAAGCGGCGCCGCTTGGTCAGGTGCCTGATGACCGACAGCATCGCGAGGCGGATGAGCATCTTCTTCATGGGGACCTTCCTTGGGGGTTCCAGGGGAGGACGCTTGGGCAGGGGCGTGGGTTCCGGCGGGGGGCTGCTATGGGGTCCTCTCGGCGGGGCGTGTTTCGGCTGTTCCACTGATAAGGAGGCGCGTGCACGACGCGGGGCGGCTGGGTCTTTGCGGCGGGGCCCGCGATGGGCCGGACCTCCCAGGGGGACGGGGGCTCGCGCCGTCCCTTTAGAAAGCTGTCGCCCGTGGAGCCTTTCTCCCGCAAGGGAGCCCCGGGCCTGGACGGATCATTCGGCGTCGAGCCTTGCGCGGCCGGCCAGCCGTCCAACGGCCGGGCGCGGAGGGGAGCGGCTTTCGGGGGCCTCTGCTGGCTTCGCTGGGCCTGCACCCGTCACGGGTGGTCTACGGGCCAGCGAGGACGGGCGGAGGTGCTGCTCCTGATCTCGATGAGGGGGAGATTGGCAGGGAAGGGTTAACCAGTCCTTACCCCGACGAACGGTGCGCCGGGGGTCACGCAACAGGCGAGGGAGGGCGCGCGGGACGCAGGGTTGGGCGGTTCGCCGCAGCACGGCTGGAGCAGGACGAGGTCTGGGATGTCATGCCATGCCTTCTTGTGGCTTTGGCTCGGCCAAGACCCTTGGGCCGCTCTTATGGTGACGAGCCCTTTAAGTCCTGCGGGGTCGAGCCCGCGCAAGGTTCGTTGGCTTGTGGTATGCTCCTGTCCAGGGACGGGGTGGCC
>CADCUU010000338.1 GCA_902805995.1 uncultured Rubellimicrobium sp. | reverse complement strand
GAAGCCGAGCGCCTCCACCCACTCGTATACTTCGACGGCATCCGCTGCATCATGTTCGAGCCCCAAGGCGGCAACGTGGACCCCTCGGGTGTCACCTTGGCCTACGCAGCCGGCGCCCGAGCGCGGGGAGCCAAGATACTACGCCACACTCCCGTTACAGCCACGATTGCACAAGCCGACGGAACTTGGATCGTGGAAACGCCGCGGGGTGCGATCCGCGCGGGGTGGGTTGTGAACGCCGCTGGCCTTTGGGCGCGAGAGGTCGCAGCACTGGCTGGAGTCGAACTTCCGCTCGTGCCGACGGAGCACCAGTACTTCGTCACCGAAACCATCCCCGAGGTCGCGTCGATGCACCGCCGCCTGCCCTCGGTCGCGGACCGGGACGGCGAGTACTATCTGCGGCAGGAGGGCCTGGGTCTCCTGGTCGGTGCCTACGAAAAGGCAATGAAGTTCTGGGCCGAAGCCGGAACGCCCCAGAGCTTCGGTCACGAGCTCTTTCCCGATGACCTCGAGCGGATCGAGCCTAACATGATGCGTGCAATTGATCGCGTACCGGCCCTCGGCACTGCAGGCATCAAGCGGGTCATCAACGGTCCAATGATCTGGTCGCCCGACTCCTCTGCGCTCTTCGGCACGGTGCCGGAACTCCGGAACTACTTCTGCTGTGCGGGGGTGATCCCCGGCTTTTCGCAGTCGGGCGGCCTCGGTCTGCTCTCAGCCGAGTGGATTATTGCGGGGGAGCCTAAGCTCGATATGTTCGGTTGGGACCTCGCGCGGTTCGGCACCTGGGCTAGCCGCACCTTTGTGCGAGAGCGCGTGCGCGACCAGTACTCGCATCGCTTCAAGATCCACTTCCCAAATGAGGAGCGGGCCGCCGGCCGCCCCGTGCGAACCCGGCCGATTTACGAGACACAGAAAGCTATCGGGGCTGTGTTCGGGCTTAACTACGGCTGGGAGCATCCACTCTGGTTTGCTGCACAAGGGGAGCCAAGAGAGGAGACGGCGGGCTTCGAGCGGCAGAACTGGTGGAGCCCTGTCGGACGCGAAGCACGGATGCTGCGCGAGCGGGCCGGGATCATCGATATCTCGAACTTCGCCCGATATCGGATCGTTGGGCCTGGCGCCCGGGCTTGGCTGGATGCCCTACTCGCCAACCGCGTTCCCTCAGTCCAGGGGCGGAGCTGCCTCGCGCCGCTTATCGGAAAGCGCGGAGGTGTTGCAGGAGACTTCACCGTCACCTGCCTCGACCCCGAAGAGTACCTGATGGTGGGCTCCGGCATGGCCGAGCGATACCACCGGCGTTTCTTCGATGCTGTGCCGCTGCCCCACAAGACGTCGTGGCGAAGCGACACCGAAGCTATGGCAGGCTTCAACGTCGCAGGTCCCCGTGCGCGGGACTTACTTCAGCGGCTTACGAATGCGAGCCTGTCGAACGACGCCTTTCCCTTTATGCGCTCCGCCCGGATTGATGTCGCTGGCGTGCCCTGCATTGCGCTCCGGGTGTCGTTTACAGGGGACTTGGGATGGGAGCTGCACTGTGACGTGGCAGACCAGGCTCGGCTTTATGCAGCCTTACTGAAGGCTGGCGAGGAGGTCGGTGCGGGCCCGGTGGGCAGCCGCGCGCTCATGAGCTTGCGGGTCGAGAAGGGCTACGGGAGCTGGGGCAGGGACTTCGGCCCCGAGTACTGGCCACAGGAGTGCGGGCTGGCGGGGTTGGTGAAGATGGACAAGGAGTTCTTGAATCGCGCCGCCTACGCCGCCGTTGCCGATCGCTCCCCGCGCGAGGTCCTGCGAAGCCTCACGATCGAGGCAACGACAGCGGATGCCACGGGGAGCGAGCCAATCTTCGATAGGAACGGGAAGCCGGCAGGCAAAGTCTCGTCTGGCGCTTACGGCTACTACGTCGGCGCGTCGCTCGCGTTAGCCTATCTACGCTCCGACATCGGACCCGGCACGGAGCTGGAAGTCATGATCCTCGGACGCCCGCACCGCGCAACTGTGCTGAACGGCCCTGCTTTCGATCCGGAGGGCCACCGGCTGCGCGCCTAATCTGTAAGTGATACCGCCGAGCGCCGGACCTGACTCGTTGGGCTCTTCCCCTGTGATACCGCCGGGCGTCTGACCTGCCTTGTTGGGCTCTTCCCCTGTGGCTGGCTTGGTGATTCCCTATCCTGGTGAGGGAGGGAGGAGCGAATGGTGGCGGCATTATCGATCCGGGCAGACCTGAGCGCGGGGGAGCTGCGGGCGCTGGCGCGGCGGGAGAAGGACCCGCGGGCGGCGTCGCGGATGTACGCCATCGCGCATGCGCTGGAGGGGAAGAGCCGGGCCGAGGCGGCGCGGCTTTCGGGCATGGAGCGGCAAGCACTGCGCGACGCGGTGGTGCGCTACAATGCCGAAGGGCTGGCCGGACTGCACGACCGCCCCAAGGGCCGCCCGCGGCCGGCGTTGGACGAGGCGGAGGGGGCGGCGCTCAAGGACCTCGTGCTCGCCGGTCCTGACCTGGCCCGCCATGGCCGCACCGAGTGGACGCTGCCGGCGCTGGCGGAGGAGATCGCGCAGCGCTGGGACAAGCGGCTGCACCCGGCGAGCCTGTCGCGGGTGCTCAGACGGCTGGGGCTGTCGAAGCAGAAGACCCGGCCGCGCCACCCGCAGACCGATGCCGAGGCGCAGGAGGCCTTCAAAAAGGGGGGCTCGCCGAGGCCCTGAGCCAGATCGCGGCGGCGCACCCCGATCGGCGCATCGAGCTGTGGTTCGAAGATGAGGCCCGCGTGGGCCAGAAGGGCCGCACCACTCACCGCTGGTGGCTGCGGGGACAGCGCCCGCCGGGCTTGTGCGACCAGCGCTTCGCCTCCGCCTACCTCTTTGCCGCCGTGGAGCCGGCCACTGGCGCCGAGGTGGCGCTGGTCCTGCCCACCGTCTCCACCGAAGCGATGAGCTGCTTCCTTTCCGAGCTTTCCGCCCGGATCGCGCCCGACGCCCACGTCGCGCTCGCGCTCGACCAGGCCGGCTGGCACGCCTCAGCCGCCTTGGTCGTGCCCTCGAACATCACCCTGGTGCCGCTGCCGCCCTACAGCCCCGAGCTCAACCCCGTCGAGCGCCTCTGGCTTTACCTGCGCGAGCGGTATCTCTCGCACCGCCTGCTCAAGGACTACAACGCCGTCGTCGACGCCTGCTGCCACGCCTGGACCGCCCTGACCCAAGAGCCAGGACGCATCCAGTCCCTCACCAGCTACCCTTGGCTGCCATGCGTAAGGTCATGAGCTGGGCGGTATAACAGTCACCGCCGCCGCAGGGTTCGTTGT
>CADCUU010000337.1 GCA_902805995.1 uncultured Rubellimicrobium sp. | reverse complement strand
CCCCCCCCGCGCCCGACTCCAGCGTGAACTTCTCGATGGGGGCAAAGGCCAGCACGAAGCCCATCCGCCGGCAGCGGGAGCAGTTGCAGGTCACCGCCCCGTCCAGGTCCAGTTCCGCCGTCAGACGCACCGCCCCGCACTGGCAGCTTCCGTGATAGGTGGCCATGCCGATTCTCCCTCTGCTCACCCTCCAAGGGCTAACATGGCCCCCCGCACTCCGCCAAGCGGATGTTCCCTTTCCGTTCATGTCAGCACTGCGTCTCCCCCGTCCCACGACCAATCCGCCACACCCCACCGGCGGCCCCCACTTGCTACCCCTCCAGCCATCACCGACCAGCCCCGGCCGTCGCGCCAAGGACCAAACCCCACCTCCAAGAGGTGTTGCGTCACCCCCCACCCACCGCGCGTTGGGGTAAGACCCTGTTAACTTCCGTCCCCTATCCTGATCCCACCAGCACGAACCGGACCGCCGGACAACCTCGCAGCCCTGCCAACCCGTCACCACGCGCGGACAGCACGGCCCAAGTCCCCGGCACCACAGGAGCCCCCCATGCAGAGCAGCCCCGCCAGCCGGGGCCAGCAACACCGCGAACGCCAAGCGGCCACATACCCCGTCAGGGAGATCCTCCCCTCGACGCCATGGACTCAAGCCCGCCCTGACGGCGGTCCGGGAAACGTCTCGCCCGCGCACCACGCGCCCGGCTCGCAGACACCGGAGGCCCCGCGGGATAAGATCATTTGATCGGCCCCCCCGTTGCGCCCGCCCGCGCCCGAAGGCAGGGTCCGAACCGGGGCGAACATCCGGGCAGGGTCATGGCGACGCATCTGGGACTGATCGGCGGCTCGGGCCTCTACGGCCTGCCGCTGGAGGACGCCGAGTGGCGTCACCACGACACCCCCTGGGGCGCCCCCTCGGACGCGATCCTCACCGGCACCCTCCACGGCCTTCCCATAAGCTTCCTGCCCCGGCACGGCCGCGGCCACGTCCACGCCCCCTCCGACATCCCTGCCCGCGCCAACATCGCCGCGCTCAAGCGGCTGGGCGTGACGGACGTGGTCTCCATCTCCGCCGTGGGCAGCTTCCGCGAGGAGATGGAGCCCGGCCACATCGTCATCGTGGACCAGTTCGTCGACCGCACGGTCGCGCGCCCGTCCAGCTTCTTCGGCACGGGCTGCGTCGCGCATGTCAGCCTCGCCCAGCCCACCTGCCCCCACCTGTCGCGCCTCGCCGCCGACGCCGCCCGCGCCACCGGGGCAACCGTCCACGAAGGCGGCACCTACCTCGCCATGGAGGGGCCGCAGTTCTCCTCCCGCGCCGAATCGCGCATCTGGCGCGACCAGTGGGGCTGCGACGTGATCGGCATGACCGCCATGCCCGAAGCGCGCCTCGCGCGCGAGGCCGAGCTCTGCTACGCCACCGTGGCAATGGTGACCGACTACGACTCCTGGCACGAAGGCCACGGCGCGGTGGACGTGCCCGCGGTGCTCGCCGTGCTTGCCGCCAATATCGGGCGCGGCCGCGACCTGGCCGACCGCCTGCCCCGGATGCTGGGCCATGCCGCCCCGCCCTGCCCGCATGGCTGCGACCGCGCGCTCGACCACGCCCTGATGACTGCCCCCGACCGCCGCGATCCGGCCCTGGTCGATCGCCTCCGCTGGGTGGCGGGACGCGTCCTGTGAGGCGCCGCCTGGCCCTTGCGGCGGCGCTCCTCGCCGCCTGGGGCACCATCGCCCCCGCGCAGGTCCAGGACTACCTGGAGACCGAGGGGCTCCTCTCGAACGAGGACTTCTACCGCCTCGTCTCCTGCCGCGCCCTCCCCGGCGGCCCCTGCACCGCCGAGCCCGTCCGCTGGCCCTCCCAAAAGGCGCAGGACCTGTCCGTGGGCATCGCCGAGATCCCGCCCGGCTATCCCGGCGCCTCCAGCCAGCGCGTCCAGGAGGCCGTCGATCATGCCATCGCCCAGATCAACGCGGCCGAGGCGGGCATCCATCTCCGCCGCGCCCGCGACGACGAGCCCCCCGACATCTCCATCCACCTCGCCAATGTCCGCGAAGGCGACGTGATCGAGGCCACGGGCGTAAGCGGCGTGGACGGCCAGGTGATCGGCGCGGCGCTCGTCACCGTCTGGTGGGGCGCGCGGCAGGAGCTGTCCAAGGCCGTGATCGTCCTCGCCCAGGACCTCCCCCAGGCCGACGTGGTCCCCGTGGTGCTCGAAGAGCTCACCCAGGCCATGGGCCTCATGACCGACATACGAAATCCCGACTACGAGGGCGTCTCGGTCTTTTCCGAGGACAGCAACCGCGTTACCCGGCTCGGCGCGCAGGACCTCGAAGCCCTGCGCCGCCATTACCCGCCCGAGGACCCCTGAACATGAGCGTCAAGGACTACATCCGCACCATCCCCGACTTCCCCTCGCCCGGGATCATGTTCCGCGACGTGACCTCGCTCTTCGGCGACCCGCGCGGATTCCGCATGGCGGTGGACCAGCTCCTCCACCCCTGGGCCGGGCTGCGCATCGACAAGGTCGCGGGGCTGGAGGCGCGGGGCTTCATCCTGGGCGGCGCGGTGGCGCACCAGCTCTCGGCGGGCTTCGTCCCCATGCGCAAGAAGGGCAAGCTCCCCGGCCGCACGGTCGAACAGGCCTACAAGCTCGAATACGGCACCGCCGTGCTGGAGGCGCATGACGACGCCATCCTCCCCGGCGAAAAGGTCCTCCTCGTGGACGACCTCCTCGCGACGGGGGGCACGGCGCTGGCGGGCCTGTCGCTGATCGAGCGCCTGGGCGGCGTGACGCTCGGCTGCGCCTTCGTCATCGACCTCCCCGATCTCGGCGGCCGCCGCCTGCTGGAGGAAGCAGGCCATCAGGTTCACGTCCTCTGCGCCTTCGAGGGGCATTGAAGGGCAGCCAACCCTAACCCTGACTCTGCCTAGGCTTTCGAAGCCCCGGACAAATGCGGTCACTGCGCCCGCAGCACCGCCCCCGGATTGAGAATCCCCCGGGGGTCCAGCGCCGCCTTCACCGCCCGCATCATCGAGAGCTTCACCGGGTCGCCGTACCGCTCCAGATCACCGACCTTGAGCCGCCCGACCCCATGCTCCGCCGCCACAGACCCGCCCCGCGCATGGGTCAGGTCGTGGACGATCTCCTTCACGCGGCCACGCAGATGATCGAACTCCGACCGAGCCACGCCCATCGGCGCGAAGACGTTAAAGTGCAGGTTCCCGTCCCCCAGATGCCCAAAGGCGTTGACGCGGAACGGCGCGAGCGCGGCCAGCGCCGCCTCAGCCTCGTGCAGGAACGGCGCGATCTCCGACAGCG
>CADCUU010000336.1 GCA_902805995.1 uncultured Rubellimicrobium sp. | reverse complement strand
CCGTCCATGCCGGGCTGGCGGTGGGTGCATACGCCGGGGCATTCGGTCGGGCATGTGTCATTCTGGCGCGAGGCGGATCGGACGGTGATCGCGGGCGACGCCTTTGTCACGACGGGCCAGGAATCGGCCTACGATGTCGCCGTGCAGGAGTCCGAGATGCACGGACCGCCCATGTATTACACGGTGGACTGGGATGCGGCGGAGCAGTCTGTCAGGAGCCTCGCGGCGCTGGAGCCGGAGCTGGCGCTGACGTTCCATGGCCGGCCGCTGCGCGGGCCCGAGATGCGCGAGAGCCTGCACCGGCTGGCGCGCGAGTTCCGGGAGATCGCTGTGCCCCGCCAGGGGGAGTATGTCATGGAGCCCCGTCACGCCTCGGACGGGAGCGCGTACGAGGAGCCGTGATCGCGTCGGGCCCAACCTTACAAGAACGTGCGGCAAAGCCTTGATCCGGGGCGGTTTCGGTGCAGGTTATCCACAGGCATGATGGCCTGGGGGGATCTGCGGCGTGGCGACTCTCAAGGAATTCGAGGAGGCCTTGCGGGAGCAGGGCATGACGCAGGCTCTCAAGGTGCTTGAGGGCCTGCGGGAACGCGACCGGCGGGAGCGCAAGGATGCGCCCGCGCGAAGGGTCGTGGGCAAGCGGATGACGCCGGAACTGGCGCGGCGCATCCTCCAGCTTCACGACACGACGCGGATGACGCAGCAGGAGATCGCCTTCGAGCTGGGCGTAAACCAGGGGCGCGTGAACGAGGTCATCAAGCGGGGCAAGTGGCTGTCGGGCGACGAGACCGCGCCCGAGGCGGTGGCGCGCGACCGGGCGCTGGCGCGGCAAAGGCAGGAGCCGCCGCCCCGCAAGCCTGCGCCTGGCAAGAGGACGCCAAAGGCCCGGCGGCGAAAGGAAATCCCGCAGCTTTCCCTCTTCTGACGGGCGGGAAGCCGGGGCGCGGCAGGGGGATGCACCTATACAAGCAGCGTTCCTTGCGGCTATAGAGCCCAAAACCACTGCCGAGCAGATCCATGGCCGACGATTTCGAACTCGACACCGACGACCTCCAGCGCCGGATGGAGGGAGCCATCGGCGCGCTGCGGACGGAATTCGCCTCGCTCCGCACGGGCCGCGCCTCGGGCTCCATGCTGGAGCCTGTGCAGGTGGAAGCCTACGGGCAGATGACCCCGGTCAACCAGCTTGGCACCGTGAACGTGCCGGAGCCGCGCATGGTGACGATCAACGTCTGGGACCGAAGCATGGTCTCCAAGGTCGAGAAGGCGATCCGCGACTCGGGGCTCGGGATCAATCCGCAGACCAACGGCACGATCATCATGCTGCCGATCCCGGAACTGAACGAGGAGCGCCGCCGCGAGCTGACCAAGGTCGCTGCCAACTATGCGGAGCATGCCCGCGTGGCAGTCCGCAACCTGCGGCGCGACGGCATGGACCAGATCAAGAAGGCGAAGAACGACGGGTTGTCCGAGGACGACGCGAAGTTCTGGGAGTCGGAGGTCGAGGACCTCACCAAGCGCTACATCAGGACCGTCGATCAAACCCTCGAGGCCAAGCAGGCCGAGATCATGCAGGTCTGACCTGCCAGCACGCTTCGGAGGGCCCAGCATGGCGCCACACCTCAGTTCGGAGGACCGCGCCAGCGGCCCCAGGCACGTCGCGATCATCATGGACGGCAACGGCCGCTGGGCGCAGATGCGCGGGCGGCCGCGAATCCTGGGGCACCATGCCGGCGCCAAGCGCGTGCGCGAGATCGTGGAGGCCTGCCCCGATCTGGGGGTGAAGTACCTCACCATCTTCGCCTTCTCGACCGAGAACTGGAGGCGGACGCAGTCCGAGGTGGCGGGGCTCATGTCGCTCTTCCGCCGCTATATCCAGCGGGAGGCGCAGGACCTGCTCCAACGCGGGGTGCGGGTGCGGTTCATCGGCGACCGGGTGAAGCTCGATGCGCGGCTCGTGACGCTGATGGACGACCTGGAGCTTCTGACCTCGCACAACGACCGGGTGCACCTGACCATTGCGCTGAACTACGGCGGCCGGGACGAGGTGACGCGCGCGGCCCGACGGCTCGCCTACGAAATCGAGATGGGGCGGCTCACCCACAAGGACGTGGATGCCGAGACGCTGTCGAAGTTCCTCGAC
Organism: uncultured Rubellimicrobium sp.; assembly: GCA_902805995.1. Lineage (GTDB taxonomy): Bacteria > Pseudomonadota > Alphaproteobacteria > Rhodobacterales > Rhodobacteraceae > Rubellimicrobium. The sequence goes on along the minus strand of CADCUU010000336.1, from coordinate 10,719 downwards.
ACGCATGTGCTGCCTGACCCGGACCTGGTGATCCGGACCTCCGGCGAGGCGCGGATCTCCAACTTCCTGCTCTGGCAGTCGGCCTATGCGGAGTACGAGTTCATCGACACGCTCTGGCCCGATTTCAACGACGCCGAGTTCGCGCGCATCGTCAAGAGTTACGCCGCGCGGGACCGCCGCTTCGGCGGGGTGAAGGCCAAGGCGTGAGGTCGCCGTCCGATCCGTCCCGTTGGGCCGATCTGGGGCCGCGGGCGGCCTCGGCGGCGGTCATGGTGGCGATCGGCACGGCCTGCGTCGTTGCGGGCGGCGTGTGGTTCCAGATGGTCACGGTCTTTGTCACGGCCGTGATGATCTGGGAACTGTGGACCATGATCGAGCCGCAGGGCCCGACGCGGGGGATGCTCCTCGCGGCGCTGGTTGCGAGCGTCCTGTCCGGTCAGCTTGCGGTGCAGGAGACCTGGGGGCTCGGGCTGTTCCTGCTGGCGGCGGTGGGCGGGGCGGTGACGCTCCGGCGCGAGAGGCTGACGTTCTTCGCCTTCGCGCTTGGGGTGCAGCTGGCGGGCTGGGGGCTCGTGACCTTCCGGTCGGATTACGGCTTCTTCTGGATCCTGTGGCTGATCGGCGTGGTCGTGGTGACGGACGTGGCGGGCTATTTCGCGGGGCGGTTGATCGGCGGGCCCAAGTTCTGGCCCAAGGTCAGCCCGAAAAAGACGTGGTCGGGCACGGTCGCGGGCTGGCTGGGCGCGGCGCTGGTGGGGCTGGTCTTTGACGGGTTCACCCGCGTGGGGCTCCAGATCGTGCCGCTGTCGATGCTCCTGTCCATCGCGTCCCAGTTCGGCGACATCGCGGAGTCGGCGCTGAAGCGGCGGATGGGGGTCAAGGATTCCTCGCAGCTTATCCCGGGGCATGGAGGGCTGTTCGACCGGTTCGACGCGCTTCTGGGGGCGTCGCTGTTCATGCTGCTGTTCAGCGCCGTGTTCGGGCCGCCGGGGATGACCCCTTGAGGACCATCACGATCCTGGGCGCAACGGGCAGCGTCGGGCAGTCCACCATCGACCTGATCGCGCGAAAGCCCGGCGACTTCGCCGTCGAGGCGCTGACCGGGGCGGGTAATGTGGGCCTGCTGGCGCGGGACGCGCAGAAGTTGGGTGCGCGGCTGGCGGTGACTGCGCGGGACGATCTTTATGGGGATCTGAAAGACCTGCTCGCCGGGACGGGGATCGAGGTCGCGGCGGGGGCGGCGGCGGTCGCCGAGGCGGCCTCGCGCCCCGCCGACTGGACCATGAGCGCCATCGTGGGGGCGGCGGGCCTCGTGCCGGGGCTGGAAGTCGTGCGGCGTGGGGGCACCCTGGGGCTCGCCAACAAGGAGACGCTCGTCGCCGCGGGTCCGCTCGTGATGGGCACGGCCCGCGCCACGGGGGCTACGATCCTGCCGGTGGACAGCGAGCATTCCGCGATCTTCCAGGCCCTGCGGGGCGAGGACATCGGCGCGGTGGAGCGGCTGATCCTGACGGCCTCCGGGGGCGCGTTCCGGGACTGGCCGCTGGAGCGGCTGGCCGAGGCCACGGTCGAGGAGGCGTCCTCGCATCCGAACTGGGACATGGGGCAGCGGATCACCATCGATTCGGCCTCCATGTTCAACAAGGCGCTGGAGGTCATCGAGGCGCGGGAGCTGTTCGGTCTTGCGCCATCGGCCATCGAGGTGCTGGTGCATCCCGAGTCCCTCGTCCACGCGCTGGTGGGGTTCCGTGACGGGGCGCTGATGGCGCATCTGGGCGCGCCCGACATGCGCCACGCCATCGGCTTCGCCCTCAACTACCCCTCGCGCGAGGCGCTGCCCGTGGCGCGGCTGGACCTTGCCGCCGTGGGGACTCTCAGCTTCCGTGCGCCCGATCCTGCGCGTTATCCGGCGCTCGCGCTGGCCCGGAGAGTGATGGAGGATGGGGGCCTCATGGGCGCGGTTTTCAACGCGGCCAAGGAGGCGGCGCTTGACGCCTTCCTCTCGCATCGGGTTCGCTTCACCGAGATGTCGGAGGTCGTGACCCGCGTGCTCGATTCCATCCCTGGCGATGCAGGCCTGCCGCGCTTAAGTGCGAGTGGTGCCATGCCGAGCCTTGAGGACGTGCTGGAGGCGGATCGCCTCGCGCGGCGTCTCGCGGACGGGTTCGTGGACGGTATGAGAGGATAAAGAGTGGATCTGGCGCAGTTTTTGCCGCAGTTCGGAAACCTGGCCTTCACGCTGCTGGCGTTCGTGGTCGCGCTGTCGATCATCGTCGCGATCCACGAATACGGGCACTACATCGTCGGGCGCTGGACGGGCATCAAGGCGGAGGTCTTCTCGCTGGGCTTCGGGCCGGTGCTCTTTGCGCGGACCGACCGGCACGGGACCAAGTGGCAGGTCGCGGCGCTGCCCTTTGGCGGATACGTCAAGTTCCTGGGCGACGCGAACGCGGCCTCGGTCGGCGGAGACGGGGGCAGGGTGCCCGAATCGCAGCGGCGGCAGACGATGCTGGGAGCCCCCGTCTGGGCGCGTGCCCTGACCGTGGCGGCGGGGCCTTTCGCGAACTTCCTCCTCACGATCCTGATCCTCATGGCGCTGACGCTGACGCAGGGCCGCGCCGTGGACCCGCTGACCGTGGCGACCTTGCAATCCATGCCTCCAAGCATCGTGCAGGACCTTCGCCCCGGCGACGAGATCCTGTCCATCGAAGGGCGCGAGGTCGGAGTGGAGTCCCTGGGCGAGGTCGCAGGCGAACTGCCCGTCTCCTCCGACATCGACTACCTCGTGCGGCGCGACGGGCAGGAGGTGGTGGTGCAGGGGCCGCATCCGCTGCCGCCCGCGGTGGGCTCGGTGGCGCCCAACAGCGCCGCCTGGGACGTGGGAATCCGGCCGGGCGACGTGGTGATCGCGGTGGATGGCCGAGAACTCTACGCCTTTGACGAGCTCGTGACCATCGTCAAGGAGTCCAACGGCCGGACGCTGGGCTTCACGATCTGGCGCGAGGGCGAGCTGATCGAGTTCACCGTGGTCCCGCGCCGGTCCGACTTGCCGCTTGCGGAAGGTGGCTTCGAGACGCGCTGGCTTGTGGGGCTCGCCCCCGCTCTGGCCTTTGACCTGGAGACGGAGTCGCCGGGCGTGTTCGTGGCCTTCACGGACTCGCTTGGGCAGCTTTGGTTCATCGTCACCTCGACGCTGTCGGGCATCACTCACATGGTCACCGGGGCCATCTCCACCTGTAACCTGTCGGGGCCCGTGGGCATCGCGGAAACGTCGGGGGCCATGGCGTCGCAGGGCGCGCTGAGCTTCCTGAGCTTCCTCGCGCTGCTGTCGGCTGCGGTGGGACTGATGAACCTGTTCCCGATCCCGGTCCTCGATGGCGGGCATCTGGTGTTCCATGCCTGGGAGGCGGTGACCCGCCGTCCGCCCTCGGACCGGGCGCTGCGCGTGCTGATGGCGGCGGGGCTGTCGGTACTGCTGACGCTCATGGTCTGGGCGGTCGCCAACGACGTTTTCCTCTGCCCCTGAGGCGGCGCGAAAACGCCGCTGTTGCGCCACGATCGCCTGTTATCGCGGACCCTGACCAGAAGGGGGTTCCATGCAGACGATCATGGCGAACGCGCGGGGGCTGACCGTCCTCGTCAATCTCAGCCGAGACCGTTTCCTGGGCCTCGCCGCGGTGATTGTGGCGCTGCTCGTGGGCGTCTGGTTCGGGATGCCCGATCCGCGTTGACGCGGCTTCACTCAATGCGACATTCGCCAGACCGTGAGGGCCCGCGCCGGAATAGCTGCCGGGCCTGTCAGCCATCGCGCGCCGCCGGTTTTCGAGGAACGTGGCGCGCGTTCCTCGGTCCCGCGTGAAACTGACGGCACCGGCGCGGTCGGTTTTGACAAGGCCCCGGGATGCCGCTACGCCTCGCGGAGAGCAAACAAAAGAAGCGGGCGGTGGAGATGAGCGGATCGCGTTGGCGCATGAAAAGCGCGGGCTTGCGCGGCGGCGTGGTCGGCCTCCTGCTCGTGACGGCGGCACCGATCGCCCTTTGGGCCCAGAACTACAGCTTCGGCTCGGTGAGGGTCGAGGGGAACCAGCGCATCCAGACGAGCACGATCCTCGCGCAGGCCGGGATCACGCAAGGTGAGCCCGTCACGGCGGGGCAACTCAACGACGCGGCGCAGGCAATCCGCGACTCGGGCCTCTTCGAGACGGTGGAGGTCGTGCCGGAGGGCGGCACCCTCGTGATCCGGGTCCAGGAATGGCCGGTGGTGAGCCGCATCAACTTTGAAGGCAACTCGGTCCTTTCGGACACGGAGCTTGCCGAGCTCGTGGGCTCGGTGGAGCGGCGAGTCTACTCGCCCACGCAGGCCGAGCAGGACACGGCCGCCATCGCGCAGGCCTATGTCAATGCGGGCCGCGTCAACGCCGTAGTGGTCCCCGCGATCATCCGGCGCGAAGGCGGCACCGTGGACCTCGTCTTCCAGGTCAACGAAGGCGGCATCACGGAGGTGGAGCGCATCTCCTTTGTGGGCAACCGCGAGTTCTCGGAACGGCGGCTGCGCAACGTGCTGGAAACGCGGCAGGCGGGCCTGCTGCGGCAGGTCCTCCAGAGCGACACCTTCGTGGCCGAGCGGATCGAGCTCGACCGGCAGCTCCTGACGGACTTCTACCGCTCGCGCGGCTATGCCGACGCCGTGGTGGAGAATGCGGACGTGAACCTCACGCGGGAGCGTGACGCCTACCTCATCACGTTCAACATCCGTGAAGGCCAGCGCTTCGGGATCGGCCGGGTGACCGTCACGAGCACCGTGCCCGAGGCGAGCCCGGCGCTGTTCGGCCAGGCAATCCAGGTGAGCCGTGGCGACGTCTATTCGCCCGTGGCCATCGAGAACGACATCGCCCGGATCGAGGGGCTCGCGCTGCGCGAGGGCGTCGACTTCGTGCGGGTGGAGCCGCGGATCACCCGGGACGAGCGGGGGCTGCTGCTGAACGTCGAATACGCCCTTGTGCCGGGGGAGCGCATCTTCGTGGAGCGCATCGACATCGAGGGCAACGCGACCACGCTGGACCGCGTGATCCGGTCCCAGTTTCGCGCGATCGAAGGCGATCCGTTCAACCCGCGCGAGATCCGCGAATCGGCCGAGCGGATCCGCGCGCTGGGGTATTTCGCCGACGCCGAGGTCGAGGCGCGGGAGGGCTCCTCCCCCGATCAGGTGGTCATCGACGTGAACGTCGAAGAGCAACCGACCGGCACGCTGTCCTTTGGCGTCAACTATTCTAGCGATGGTGGCGCGGCCCTGGTCGCCGCCTTCTCCGAGGACAATTTCCTTGGCCGCGGGCAGGCGCTTTCGGCGGAGATCTCCACCGGGCGTGACGACCGTGTCCTGTCGCTGGAGTTCACCGAGCCGCAGTTCCTGGGCCGCGACCTTGAGCTGGGATTCGAGCTCGACTACCGCCAGACGAACAATGCCTCCGCGCTCTATGACACGGATCAGGCGCGCATCTCGCCCTCTTTGGGTTTCCCGGTGAGCGAGCGTGGCCGACTGAACGTCTTCTACGCCCTGGATTACAGCGACATCACCGACGTGTCGGAGGATGTGAGCCCCATCATCGAGGCCGAGGTCGAGGAGGGGGGGCGGCTCAACAACGTCCTGGGCTACACCTACACCTTCGATACGCGGCGTGGCGGGCTCGACAGCGCGAGCGATTTCCGTCTCCGGTTCAGCCAGGAATACGGAGTTGGGGACAGCACCTATTTCCAAACGACGGGCCTTGCTTCGGCCGAGACGCGCGTCTTTGGTGAAGAGGTCACTCTTCGCGCGACGCTGGAAGGTGGCTACCTTGACTTCCAGGATGGGAACAGCCGCGTGACGGACCGGTTCTTCCTAGGGTCCAACGTGATGCGCGGTTTCCGGCGGGGCGGCATCGGCCCGCGCGACGTGGCCTCCATCGATGCGGACGGGGATCCGGTGACCGGCGACGCGCTGGGGGGCAACGCCTATGCGGTGCTCCGGCTAGAGACCGAGTTCCCGCTACCGGTGCCGGAGGAGTACGGCATCTCGGGCGGGGCCTTCGTCGACTACGGCTCGGTCTGGGATGTGGGCGCGCCGGAGGAGTTCGACTCCCGCATCGCCTATGACGACTTCACGCCGCGGGCAGTGATTGGCTTGTCGATCTTCGCCAACACGCCTCTCGGCCCGCTGCGGTTCAACTTCACCGAACCCTTGCAGGTCGAGGAGTTCGACGAACCGGAGAACTTCGACATCTCGGTTTCGACGCGCTTCTGATGCGCGCCCGGGGCTGGATGGTGGCCCTTGTCCTCGCGCTGGCGCCCCTTGTGGCGCCGGCCCAGGAGGACCTGTCGATGGGGCAGGTGCGCAGCCCGATCCTGACCATCGATACGGACCGCCTGTTGGCCGAGACGCAGTATGGGCGCAGCCTGAATGAGGAGCTGCGCCTTCGGGCCGAAGCGTTTGCGGCCGAGAACGAGCGCCTTCGCGTGCAGCTGACCGATGAGGAGCGCCGCCTGACGGAACTGCGCCCGACGATGGAGGTGGACGCGTTCCGCGCCGAGGCCGAGGCCTTCGACGAGCGCGTGCAAGGCATCCGGGCCGAGCAGGACGCCAAGGAGCGCGAGCTGGAGGAGGCCGTGTCGCTGTCGCGTGGCGAGTTCCTCAACACTGTGACTCCTGTCCTTGCGCAACTGATGATCGACAGCGGCGCGGCGGTGCTCCTTGAGCGGCGGCAGGTGATCCTGAGCGCGGGCCTTGTGGAGATCACCGACGAGGCCATCGCCGCCATCGACGCGCAGATCGGGACGGGTGAGGGCGCGCCCGCCGGGGGAACTCCTAGCGCTGGCGAGACGCCCGCCCCCGAAGAAGAGACGCCTTCCGGGGAGGCGCCGACGCCTGTGGACGGGACGGGTTCGTTGGACGGGGTGGGGCCAATGGATGGTTCAGGTCCAGCGAACGGGACGGAGCCTGCCCAAGGGCCCGAGCCCACTGGAACTGCCACGAATTCTGACGAGGTGCCGGAGGCCGTTGGCCCTGAGCCGGGGCGTGCCCAACGGCCGGAACCCACAGGCTCCGAGCCGGGCGCCGGCATTCCCGCGGTGCCGCCCGCAGTCCCCCGCGCGGACTGACCTCCTGCCAGCTTGCGGCAAGGGGAGCCTGTTGCTAGGCAGGCCGGGCAATCAGGCAGGGGGATGCAGCTATGGACCAGTCTCAGGACGCAGCAGCGCCCGTCACCGAGGCCGATATCCACCTGATCCAGCGCATCCTGCCGCATCGCTACCCGTTCCTCCTCGTGGACCGCGTCCGCAACATCGAAGGCACGCAGCGCGCGCAGGGGATCAAGAACGTGTCCATCAACGAGCCGCATTTCCAGGGCCACTTCCCCGGAGAGCCTGTGATGCCCGGCGTCACCATCGTCGAGGCCATGGCCCAGACGGCGGGCGTGATGATCGGCGCGTCCATGGGCTTTGTGGATCGCAGCCTGGGCATTTACTTCATGGCCATCGACGGGGTGAAGTTCCGCCGCAAGGTCGTGCCCGGCGACCAGCTTCTGATGGATGTGGAGACCCTGCGGGGCAAGCCCGGGGGCAAGGTCTGGCGGTTCCGCGGCACCGCCACGGTGGATGGGGAGCTTGCGGCCGAGGCCGAGTTCACCGCCATGATGGACCTGAAGGGCGCATGAGCGTCCATCCTACGGCCCATGTCGATCCTGGCGCGCGGCTGGGCGAAGGGGTGGAGATTGGCCCCTTTTGCGTGGTCGGCCCCGAGGTCGTGCTGGGCGACGGCGTCGTGCTCAAGTCCCATGTCGTGGTGCAGGGGGACACCGAGATCGGTGCGGGCACGCTCGTCTTTCCGTTCGCCGTTCTGGGCGAGGTTCCGCAGGACCTGAAATACGCGGGCGAGCGGACGCGGCTTCGCATCGGTGCGCGCAACCGCATCCGCGAGCATGTGACCATGAACCTCGGCACGGCCGGTGGTGGGGGGGAGACGCGGGTGGGCGATGGCGGCCTCTTCATGGCGGGGTGTCATGTGGCGCATGACGCGCAGGTGGGCGACCGCGTGATCGTGGCAAATTCGGCGGCCATCGCGGGCCACTGCGTGATCGGCGACGACGTGGTGATCGGCGGACTCGCGGGTATCCACCAATGGGTGCGCATCGGGCGAGGCGCGATGATCGGCGCGCTGGCCATGGTCACGCATGACGTCATCCCCCACGGCCTGATCCAGGGGCCCCGGGGGGAGCTCGATGGGCTGAACCTCGTGGGGCTGCGCCGACGTGGCGTGCCGCGCGAGGATATCTCCGCGTTGCGGGCGGCCTATGCGGGCCTGCGCGACGGCGAGGGTGCGTTTCAGGAGCGTGCGGCGGCCTTGGGCGCGGACGACAGCGCGCTCGTGCGGGAGCTGGCCGAGTTCGTGCTGGCCGCCTCGGACCGTCAGTTCCTGACGCCCAGATGATCGCCCTTATCGGCAGCCTCGACCCGCTGACGGCGCAGATCGCCAACACGCTGCGCGCGCGTGGCGAGCCGTTCGTGATCTGCGTGCTGGGCCATCGCACGGACTTCGACCCGCCCCCGGGCGAGCCCCTGGCGTTCCGGGTGGAACATCTGGGCACGCTACTGCATCGCCTTGGCGATCGGGGCGTGGGGGAAGTCTGCTTTTCCGGCGGCATTGCGCGGCCCGGGGTCGATCCCGCGCAGATCGATGCGGCGACGATGCCGCTCGTCCCGCGCCTGATGGGGGCCTTGGGACAGGGCGACGACGGCGCGTTGCGCGTGGTGCTGTCGATTTTCGAGGAAGCGGGCTTTGGCGTACTCGCCGCGCATGACCTCGTGCCCGATCTCCTGCCGCCATCCGGGCTTCTGTCCGCCGCGCGTCCGACCGCCAGGCACGAGGCCGATGCCGCGCGGGCTGAGATGGTGCACCGCATCATCGCGCCCGCGGATGTAGGGCAGGGCGTCGTCGTACGGGGCGGTCAGGTACTCGCGGTCGAGGCGGGGCCTGGGACCGACTTCATGCTGCGCAGCGTCAAGGGCGTGGCCGAGGGCGCGCTGTTCTTCAAGGCGCCCAAGCGAGGGCAGGAGCGGCGCGTGGACCTGCCGGTGATCGGGCCCCAGACCATCCACCACGCCCGCGAATCCGGCATCTCGGCCATCGTGGTCGAGGCAGGGGGCGTCATGGTCATGCGGCGGCCCGACTGCGCCGCCCTGTCCGGTGCCGCCGGGATGGTGCTCTGGGTCCGAGAGCCCGGGCCATGAAGGTGTTCTTCGTGGCGGGGGAGCCTTCGGGCGACCGGCTTGCTGCGGCGGCCATGGCGGGGCTGCGCGAGATCCGGCCCGACGTGGAGTTCGACGGCATCGGCGGGGAGGCGATGGAGGCGGAGGGCCTTCGCAGCCGGTTCCCCATGTCGGACCTCAGCGTCATGGGCGTGGCGGAGGTGCTGGCCAACTACCGCAGCCTGCGTCGCCGCCTCGATGAGACGGTGCAGGCGGTGAGGGAGGCGCGGCCCGACATCCTGCTGACGGTGGACAGCCCCGATTTCGGCCTGCGCGTCGCCAGGGCCGTGAAGGCGTCAGGGTCGCCGACCCGCTGCGTGCATTATGTCGCGCCGACGATCTGGGCTTGGCGTCCGGGGCGCGCCAGGAAGCTGCGCGGCGTGGCGGACCAGCTCCTCGCGCTCTTTCCGTTCGAGCCGCCGCTCTGGGAGGCTCAGGGCGTTCCCTGCGATTTCGTGGGCCATCCCGTCGTGGCGGAGCCGGTCGCCACGGAAGAGGAGGCGCGCGCGTTCCGGAACACCTTTGGCCTGGGGGACGCCCCCGTGATCCTGGCGCTTCCCGGCTCGCGCAGAAGCGAGGTGGAGCGGCTGTCGGTTCGATTCGGGGAGGCGATGGCGCTGGTCGCCGCGCAACGGCCCGACATCCGCGTGGTCCTTCCGGCGGCGGGGCCGGTGGCGGAGCTGGTGAAGGAGTTGACGGCCAGTTGGCCCGTGAAGCCGGTGGTGCTCGTCCCCCGGGCCGACCCGCTCGCGCAGGCGATGAAGCGGGCGGCGTTCAAGGCGTCGGACGTGGCGCTCGCGGCGTCGGGGACGGTGTCGCTGGAGCTTGCGGCGGCGGGGACGCCGATGGTCGTGGCCTATGACATGGCGTGGCTGTCCTGGCAGGTCATCAGCCGGATGGTGCGGCTCGACACCGTGACGCTGGTGAACATTGTCTCCGGCACGCGGGCTGTTCCGGAGTTTCTGGGACCGGCCTGCCAGCCCGGGCCCATTGCCGAATCGCTGCTCAACGTCATGGCCGCGCCGGACGCGCAGCAGGAGGCGATGCGGCTGACGATGGAGCGGCTGGGGCGGAGCGGAGACCCGCCGGGCCTGCGTGCTGCGCGGGCGATTCTGGCGCGGGCGTAGGGTGCGTGTTTGCGCGCACCGGTATGTAACTGGTGGGTACATGATCGGTCGCGCGTTGCGTGCAAGCAGGCACCCTACGCCGCGCGTGCGATCCAGCCGCCGCCCAGCACCCGCGTCCCCTCCGGCGCGTAGAAGACGCAGGCCTGTCCGGGCGCGACGCCCTCTTCGGACGACAGCAGCGTGACTTCGGCCCCGCCCGGGACGGGCCGCAGAAGCGCAGGCACGGGCTGACGGGTGGAGCGGACGCGGACCAGCACCTCGTGCTCTCCCTCCAGCGGGCCGTCGCCGAGCCAGTTCACCTCGCGCAGAGAGA
>CADCUU010000335.1 GCA_902805995.1 uncultured Rubellimicrobium sp. | reverse complement strand
CATCGGTCGAGGACGCCTTCCTTGACCATGGCTTCGCCCCCGCCGCCCATCTCCTCGGCGGGCTGGAAGAGGAGGACGGCGGTGCCGGCGAAGTTGCGCGTCTCGGCGAGGTAGCGGGCGGCGCCGAGCAGCATGGTCGTGTGGCCGTCATGGCCGCAGGCGTGCATCCGGCCAGGGACCTGGGAGGCGTAGGGTGCTCCGGTCTGCTCCTCCATGGGGAGGGCGTCCATGTCCGCGCGGAGGCCGATGGCGGGGCCGGGCCGGTTGCCGTGGATGACCGCGACGACGCCGGATGTGGCGATGCCTTCATGCACCTCGTCCACGCCGAATTCGCGCAGGCGGTCGGCCACGAAGCGGGCCGTGCCGTGGCAGTCGAAGCCCAGTTCCGGGTTCTGGTGGAGGTGGCGGCGCCAGGCGGTCATGTCCTCCGCGAAGGCGGCGATCCGGTTGACGACGGGCATGGGTGGACTCCGCTGGGGGGGCCGTGCGACGGCGTCCGTCAGTGATACCGATGCCACGGGGGGAATCGCAATGGCCGACGCAACCGCCGAGATGACGCGCCTTTTGGACATCATGGCCCGGCTGCGCGACCCGGCGACGGGCTGCGCCTGGGACGTCGAGCAGACTTTTGCCACCATCGCGCCCTACACGATCGAGGAAGCCTACGAGGTGGCGGATGCCATCGCGAAGGAGGACTGGCCGGGCCTGAAGGGGGAACTGGGCGACCTGCTGTTCCAGTCCGTCTTTCATGCCCGGATCGCCGAGGAGGCGGGCCTCTTCGACTTTGGGGAGGTGGCGAAGGCCATCTCGGACAAGATGGTCGCGCGGCATCCGCATGTCTTTGGCGATGCGGAGGTGAGGACGGCGGAGGAGCAGACGCGGGCCTGGGAGGCGCAGAAGGCGCGCGAGCGCGGGGGCCGGGTGCTCGACGGGGTGGCGCTGGCCCTGCCCGCGCTGAAACGAGCCGAGAAGCTCCAGGCGAGGGCTGCACGGGTGGGCTTCGACTGGCCCGATGCCGAGCCCGTGCTGGAAAAGATCGCCGAGGAAGCCCGCGAGGTCTGGGAGGCGCGAGCCGAGGGCGCGGACCGGGTGGAGGAAGAGATGGGGGACCTCCTCTTCGTGGTGGCGAACCTGTCGCGCCATCTGGGGGTGGACCCCGAGGCGGCGCTGCGCCGCGCCTGCGGGAAGTTCGAGAGGCGCTTCGGCGCGGTCGAGGACCGGCTGGCCGAGCGGGGGACGCGTCCGCAGGACAGCACGCTGGAGGAGATGGACGCCATCTGGAACGAGGTTCGCACGGCGGACAAGGCCTGAGGAACGGTATCAGGCGTTGGGGCAAAGGCGGAGCCCGATCAGGCATCTTGCTGCGGCTCCCCTGCTCAGGCGCCTCCGCGGCCGAGACCCGGCCCCTCGCTGGTCCGGGCACTGGCGGCGACCTCGGAACGCGGGATCGGCGGCTCCGACCGGTCCCGCATTGGAGAGCGCAGTCGGCAAGGTCATGCGGGTCGATTAGTTGAGTTGATCTATCAGGTATTGACCTGAGTAAATCAGTTGGGTTTAAGCGCCGCCATCAGATTTACCGGTTGGAGCCACAGATGACCCTTCGCACACTCCTCCTCGCCACCGCCGCGAGCGCCGTGGGCCTGCCCGCGCTGGCCGATGTCAACGTCTATACGACTCGCCAGCCGGGGCTGATCCAGCCGGTGATCGACGCCTTCACTGCCCAGACCGGGATCGCGGTCAATCTCGCCTTTGTCGAGGAAGGGCTTGTGGAGCGGCTCGTGGCCGAAGGGGATCGCTCGCCCGCGGACCTCGTGATGACGGTGGACATCGCCAACCTCCACCAGATCGTCGAGGCTGGCGTGACCCAGCCCGTCGCAAGCGAGGTCCTGGAGGCCGCGATCCCCGAGAACCTGCGGGGCCCAGACGGCCTGTGGTTCGCGCTGACCCAGCGCGCCCGGATCCTTTACGCCTCCAAGGAGCGCGTGGCCGAAGGCGAGGTCACGACCTACGAGGACCTCGCCGATCCGAAGTGGCAGGGCCGCATCTGCACCCGTCCGGGGACGCACAACTACAACCTCGCGCTCCTTGCGGCCGTCATCGCGCATCACGGCGAGGACTATGCCCGCACCTGGGCCGAAGGGGTGAAGGCGAACCTCGCCAAGACGCCCGAGGGCAACGACCGGGGGCAGGTGCGTTCGATCTGGGCGGGGGAATGCGACGTCTCGCTCGGCAACACATACTACATGGGCCAGATGGTCGAGGACCCCGAGCAGAAGGAATGGGCGGAGTCGGTGCGCATCGAGTTCCCCACCTTCGAGGAAACCGGCGGGACCCACATCAACGTGTCGGGCGTCGCCATGACCAAGGCCGCGCCTAACCGCGAGGAAGCGCTGCAGCTCATGGAATTCCTTGTCTCGCCCGAGGCGCAGGCGATCTATGCCGAGGAGAACCACGAATATCCCGTGGTGGCGGGGACGGAGCTGTCCGATCTCGTCGCCTCCTGGGGGGAGCTCACGCCCGACACGATCGACCTGACGGAGCTTGCGGGCCACCGCGCCGAGGCGCTGCGGATCATGGAAGAGGTGAACTTCGACGGTTGATCCCGGCGGGGTGACAGGTCAGGCTCCGGGACGCATCCCCGTCCCGGAGCCTTTTTCATGCGCGCCCTACCCCTGTTCGTGATACTCCTTCCGGTGGCGGCCGGGGCCCAGACGCTGCCCGAGTCGCTGGCCGAGAGCCATTTCAGCCGGGGCTTCTGCTACGAGATGGCGCTGACGCGCGAGGAGATGCTGGCCGCGCCCGACCGGCAGCTCGCGGCCCTGCGCCTGGAGCGCAGGAGCATAGGCGCCTTGGTGGCCCCGGGCAACGTAACCATGGATATCATCGTGCGCCTGCGGGGCGAGGCGTCGCTGCGGGACGGGCGGGAGATCGAGGCGACCGCCCGCTGCCGCCCCGAGCCCGAGGGCCTGCGCTGCAGCGTGGACGGGGATGGCGGCGCCTTCTTCCTGAGGGCCGAGGGGATAGACCTGCGCTGGACGGTCGAGGACGAGGGCATCGTCGTCGAGGACTGGCGCGGGACGCAGCGCCTGAGCGGCGAGGCGACAGGCCCCGACCGCGAGGTTATCCTGCGCCCCTGTAGCTGAGGTGGGCCCTACCCTTCGGCCTTCTCCGCGAGGTCCAGCCACTCCTCCTCGGCGGCGGCGAGCGCGGCTTCCCGCTGGGCCAGCATCTCGGACGCCTTGCGGAACTTGACGGGCTCCCGGGTGAACAGTTCCGGGTCTTCGAGAAGCTGGCCGAGCTTGCCGATCTCGGCCGTCAGGCGGTC
>CADCUU010000334.1 GCA_902805995.1 uncultured Rubellimicrobium sp. | reverse complement strand
GATCGGGCTTTGTGACCGCGTCTGCGACACCGCGCGCGAGGCGGTGGAAGGCGCGGACCTCGTGGTGCTCTGCGTGCCCGTGGGGGCCATGGGCGATGTGGCGCAGGATATCGCACCCGTGCTGCGTCCCGGCGCCATCCTGAGCGACGTGGGCTCGGTCAAGCGGGCGGTCATCGAGGCGGTGGCCCCGCATGTGCCCGAAGGGGTGCACTTCGTCCCGGCGCATCCCCTTGCGGGCACGGAATATTCCGGGCCGCGGTCGGGCTTTGCCACGCTGTTCGACAACCGCTGGTGCATCCTCGTGCCCGATGGCGCGGATGCGGGCGCGGTGGCGCGTCTGCGCGCTCTCTGGGAGGGCATGGGCGCCAACGTCGATGAGATGGACGCGGACCACCACGACCTTGTGCTCGCGGTCGTGTCGCATACGCCGCACCTGATCGCCTATACGATGGTGGGCGTGGCCGATCACCTGCGGCGCGTGTCCAACAGCGAGGTCATCAAGTATTCCGCCTCGGGCTTCCGGGACTTCACGCGGATCGCGGCTTCGGACCCGACCATGTGGCGGGACGTGTTCCTGACCAATCGGGACGCCACCCTCGATGTCCTGGGGCGATTTACCGAGGAGCTGTTCGTGCTCCAGAGGGCGATCCGCATGGGCGATGGCGACCATCTCCACGCCTATTTCACGCGGACCCGGGCCATCCGCAAAAGCATCGTGGAAGCGGGGCAGGACACGGCGGCCCCCGACTTCGGGCGGGCGCCCGTGGCAGGTGCGGTGCCCGGACCGGGCGAGTGAGCCTGTCCCGGGCCGCGCTGATCCTGGGCTGTCTGGCCTGGGGTGGTGTGGCGATGGCGGAGGCGCCGGAGGAGAGCCCGCGTCCCCTGGCCAGGACGGTGCCCGAGCCGCCGCTGCGGCCTGAAGGCAGGCCGTAGGCGCCAGGACAGGGAACGATCGTTGTAGCTCCAGCCGAGGGCGGCGCGCTGAGGCTCCAGATCCGGCCCTTCGAGGGGCCGGTTGTCCAGCTTGCCGCGCCGGTGCTTGCCGCGCCCGATGTGCCCCAACTCCCGCCCGTACTGACGGCCGACGATCCGCCCGTGATCGCACGCCAGCCGCCCCTGATCGACGCCGAGCCCCCTGAGGAGCACCTGCCCGGTCCGCCGCAGGTTGTTCGCGCCGAGCGCTACATGACGGAGGTTCCCGAGCCGCCCGTCTTTGTCGGGGAATGGCAGGGTGGGGTTCCGCCCGCTCGTCCAGGGGCCGAGCCGCCCCGGCGTGGGCTGCCAGATCCGGGCCGACCCAGGCCGCGGCCCCAGGCCCCCGAGGACCCGGTCGCGCTCCTCCCGCCCGATCCGGACGCGCCGCCCGCCTACGCGCCGGACGCGCGTCCCGGCACTCTTCCTGTGGGTCCCGAATATTCCGTCTTTGCCGTGGCCCGTGCCATCTTGCCCGTGCCGCGCCCCGCCAGCGTGGTCGACCGCGCCGAGCAGGTGCAGGTGGAGATCGCCCGCGGGCAGGTCTGCGGCGACCCGGCGATCCAGGGCGAGGTCGTGGCACCGGTTCGCGATAGCGGCGGCTGCGGGGTTGAGGAGCCGGTGCAGATCAGGTCCATCGACGGTGTGACGCTGTCCGAAGGGTCCCTCATGGACTGTACCACGGCCGAGGCGCTGCTGCGCTGGGTGCGCGAAGGGGCGCGGCCCGCGCTGGAGGGGCGGGGTGGCGGCCTTGCCAGCCTCCAGATCGCAGGCCATTACGCCTGCCGCCCCCGGGACAACCAGGCCGGTGCGCGCATGTCGGAGCATGGGCGCGGGCGCGCGATCGACGTGGGCGCGCTGGTCCTGGCCGACGGATCGCAGCTGACGATTGCGGAGGACTGGCCCGATCCGGCGCTGACCCGGATGCATCAGGTGGCATGCGGCATCTTCTCCACCACGCTCGGGCCCGGGTCGGACGGGTTTCACGAGGACCACTTGCATTACGACACGGCCCAGGGGCGGGGGCCCTACTGCCGTTAAGGCAGGCGTGGCGCCTGGGTCAGGACGATGCCCAGCGCCGCAACCTGACCGTCCGCAAAGCTCACGGGCACCTCGATCCGGTCGCCCCCTTGGGAAAGCTGCTCCAGGGCTCCGGCGAGGAACGGGGCTTGGTCCAGCACCAGAAAACCCGCGGATTCGAGCAGATCCAGGAGCCCCCGCCAGTTCTCGATGGTGATCCGGACCGTGCCCGACAGATAGCCCTGCGCGTCCGGGGCCAAGTCGCCCACCGCCGAAAGAGCCACGTCCCCCCGCTCCACCCGGGCCTGCCGAAGGGTCAGGGCCCGGAGGCGGGGCGTCCCGGTGAGGCGGCGGTCGAGCGGGCGGTCGAGCGCCGCCTCGGCGTCGATCCGCAGCAGGCCGAGGCTCGAGCTGACGCCCTGAGGCCGCAGCCCCTCGGCCTCTAGGAAAACGTCGTAACCGTTGGGCGTCCCTCCGGCCGGGCGGATCGCCGCGAGCAGCCGATCGACGCCGAAGCCCCAGCCCGTGTCCGAGGTCACGGCCATGAGGCCGCTTTCGACGGTCGCGGCCTGAAGCGGCAGGTCGGCCGAGACGCCCGCCGAGGCGCTGGCGCGGAGCCCCTGCGCGGCGATGTCGAGGTCCTGGCCCGCCACGGTCAGGCTCTGCTCCGGCGGCCAGACGGCAATGACGCGGTTGGGGCGGTAGCTCAGCGCGAAGATCTGGATAAAGGGCGCGGCCCAGGCGACCTGCCCGTCGGGCGAGGTCAGGGCGATGTCCGTGACCGTGGTGTCGAAGCGAGACGGAAAGCCCACGGTGGACAGGTCGGAATACGCGACGTCCCAGCCCCTTGCCTCAAGGTCCGCCAGCGCCGCCGTGGCCCGCGTCTCGATCTGGGACTGGCCGACGAACCAGTAGCCGCCATATAGCGCGGCGAGCAGGGCCACGACGAAGAAGAGCGTGCGCATGATGTTCCTCCGGCGCCTCATGTAGCCGGGAGGCGAAATGGGGGCCAGCACCGTGACGGACGGGGAACTTTGGATTTTCGGCTACGGCTCGCTCCTTTGGGACGCGGGCTTCGAGCCGGTGGAGCAGGTGCGCGCGCGGCTGACGGGCTACCGGCGCAGCTTCTGCATGTGGTCCACCCGCTACCGGGGCAGCGAGGCGCGGCCGGGCCTCGTCCTGGCCCTAGATGCGGAGGAGGGGGCCTCCTGCGAAGGGCTGGCGCTGAGGGCGCATCCTGAGGAGCGCGAGGCGGTGCTGGCCCGGCTGCGCGAGCGCGAGCTCGTGACGGGTGCCTACGAGGAGCGTCAGGTTACGCTGGCCCTGGCCGACGGGCGTGAGGCGCCCGCC
>CADCUU010000333.1 GCA_902805995.1 uncultured Rubellimicrobium sp. | reverse complement strand
AGGGGCTGTGTGCGCCCTTGGCGATGACGACGATGTCCTTGGCCACCCCGCGCGATGCGATCCACTGGCCCAGCACGCCTTCGTGCTTGCCGCCGCCATAGACGAAGGCGGTGTCGAAGGCGTTGCCCCCGGCCTCCATCCAGGCGTCCCAGATGATGGCCCCTTCGGCGGGCGTGTCGCGGTTATCGCAGCCGATCACGAGGCGGGAGACGGGGAGGTCGAGGCCGGGGAGAGTCGTACGGCTGATCTGCGGGAGCCCGGCGGGAAGGACGCGCGGCAGGCGGCGGACCACGCCGGGGTCCTCGGCGAAGGTGACGTAGCCCAGCTCTTGCCGCCACTTGTCGAGGACCGCGGCGTTGCCGAGAGAATCGGCAGGCGTCATTGCGGGCCAGGGGGCTTCCTTACGCCCTTCCGCGATGGCGCGGCTCGCAAGCTCCGCCTCATGGGCGAAGAGGTGGCGGGGGTCGCGGAGCCATTCCTCGGTCGGCTCGCCCTTGCGGGTGATGCGGATCGGCGCGTCGGAGGGGCCGGCGTCGCGGCCGGGGACCCAGGGATTGGGGAGGGTGATGGAGCCCTCCGTCCCCTCGACGGTGATGGCGTTCTCCATGCCGCGGGTGACGGCGCAGGCGATCTCGGCCGTGATGTTGCCGGGGAAGGTGAGGAGGGCGTGCGCGACCTCGTCCACGCCGCTCTGACCCAGGAGGCCTGCGCCTTTGACGACCGTAGGTTCCGCGAAGGGGAGCCCCTGCGCGACGCCCGCGATCAGGCGCACGGCCGAGACGGGGTAGCCGCCCACGTCGAGGATGCCGCCGCCCCCGAGGTTGCGGTCGAAGAGGCGCGACTTCGGGTCGAAGCGGGCGGAGAAGCCGAACGTCGCCCGGATGTGGCGCACCTGCCCGATGGCGCCGTCGCGGATCAGCTCGGCCAGGCGGGCGATCTGGGGATGGCAGCGGTACATGTAGGCTTCCATGAGGAAGACCTGCTCCTGCTGCGCGGCCTCCGCGAGGGCCGTCACCTCGGCGAGGTTGAGGCCCAGGGGCTTCTCGACCACGACGGCCTTGCCCGCGCGGATCGCGAGGAGGGCCAGTTCGGCGTGGAAGGGATGGGGCGTCGCAATGTAGACGGCATCCACCTCCGGGTCGTTGACCAAGACCTCGTAGCTGTCGAGGCGTTTTTCCGGCGCGACGCTGTGTCGGTCCCCGAACTCGGCCCGGCGGGCGGCGTCGCGGCTCGCGATGGCGTGGAGGCGTCCGGACGTGGCCTGGGCAAGGCCGTTCGCGAAGTTGTTCGCGATCTGCCCGGGGCCGATGATGCCCCAGCGCGTCTCTGGCATGGGAAAACTCCTTGGAGGGGAAAGCGGGCGCCTAGCGGAGGCGGGCGCCCTGGGAATCGAAGGCAAAGGCGCGGGCGGCGGGGATGGACACCGCGATCCGGCTGCCCGCCTGGGCCGA
Organism: uncultured Rubellimicrobium sp.; assembly: GCA_902805995.1. Taxonomy (GTDB): domain Bacteria; phylum Pseudomonadota; class Alphaproteobacteria; order Rhodobacterales; family Rhodobacteraceae; genus Rubellimicrobium. Next base: position 1,916 of record CADCUU010000333.1, on the reverse strand, counting down.
TGCCGAGGCCTCGGCCTCCACCACAACGGGCTCGCCCGCGCGGGTGTTGGCGTAAAGGAAACTCGTGCCGCCGAGATGCTCGGCCACGTCGAGCGTGAGCTGGAGGTCGCAGTCGCCCACGCCCGCGGGGACGAAATGTTCGGGCCGGATGCCGACGACGGCGGCTTCGCCGGGGCGAGGGGCGGCGCCAAGCGACAGCGTGATCTCCGCGTTCTGGTTGACGAGAAGGAAGCGGGTCATGCGGCCCTCGCTTCCCAGCACCTCGGCCGCGAGGAAGTTCATGCGGGGGGAGCCGATGAAGCCCGCGACGAACTGGTTGTCCGGGTCGTTGTAGAGGTCGAGCGGTGCGCCCACCTGTTCCACCCGGCCTGCGCGCAGGACCACGATGCGGGAGGCGAGCGTCATGGCCTCCGTCTGGTCGTGGGTCACGTAGATCATCGTCGCGCCGAGCTCGTTGTGGAGGCGCGCGATCTCCACCCGCATCTGGACGCGAAGCTCGGCGTCGAGGTTGGAGAGAGGCTCATCGAAGAGGAAGACCTCGGGCTCGCGCACGATGGCGCGGCCGATGGCGACGCGCTGGCGTTGCCCGCCCGACAGGGCCTTGGGGCGGCGGTCCATCAGGGGGTCGATGCGGAGGATCGAGGCGGCCTTGGCCACGCGGCGTTCGGTGTCGGCCTTGGGGTTGCCGTTCATCCGGAGGCCGAAGGACAGGTTCTCCCTCACGGTCATGTGGGGGTAGAGCGCGTAGGACTGGAACACCATGGCGATCCCGCGCTGCGCGGGCTCCACGTCGTTGACGACCCGGCCGCCGATGGAGATCTCTCCGCCCGAGATGTCCTCCAGCCCCGCGATCATGCGCAGGAGCGTGGACTTGCCGCAGCCCGAGGGACCCACGAAGACCACGAACTCGCCAGGGTCCACGTGGAGGTCGACGCCGTGGATTGTCTGGACGGTTCCGAAGGTTTTCCGCACGCCGCGGAGCGTCACGCCTGTCATCGGGATTCTCTCATTTCACGGCGCCTGCGGTGATGCCGGACATGAACCACCGCTGGAGGAAGATGAAGACAAGGAGCATCGGCGCAGTCATCAGCACCGCCCCGGTCATCACGGCCCCCCAGGACACGCGGTTCACGCCGATGAGGCTGCCCAGCGCAACGGGGGCGGTCATCATCTCCTGCTGGGAGCTGACGAGGAGGGGCCAGAGATAGTTGTTCCAGGAGGCCAGGAACAGGATGATGCACAGCGCCGCGATGGTTGGCTTGGCCATGGGCAGCGCCACGCGGAGGAAGATCTGCCATTCCTTCACGCCCTCCACCTGGGCCGCGTCGAAGAGTTCCTGCGGCATCATGCTGAAGGCCTGCCGCATGAACAGCACGCCCAGCGAGTTGAAGAGCGGCGGCACGATCAGCGCGATCCAGGTGTTCGCGAGGCCGAGGTCGCGGGCCACGAGGATGTATTGCGGGATGACGACCACGAAGAACGGGAGCGTGAGTGTCCCGAAGATCAGCCCCATCACCGCGCCGCGCCCGACGAAGCGGTAGCGGACCAGCGCCCAGCCCGCCATGGAGGTGAGGAACACCGACAGGGCCGTGTAGACCAGCGCCACCACCACCGACACGAGCAGTGTGCGGAAGAACCCCGTCTCGGCCTGGAGCGCGCGGACGTTCTCGAGGAAGCGGTCCTGGGGCAGGATGTTGATCCCCGGGCTGAAGATGCCCTGATCCGGCATGGTGGCGAAGACGAACATCAGCCACAGCGGCACCAGCCACAGGAGCGCAAGGGGCACCATGACGAGGTGCAGGAGCATCGCCCGCCCCAGCCGTCCCCGCGACCTGGAGCGCGTGGGGGCTGCCGCCTTGGCCGTCAGGGTCGTCATGCGCGTTCCCTCCCCGCCCACAGGTTGACGACCGAGATCA
>CADCUU010000332.1 GCA_902805995.1 uncultured Rubellimicrobium sp. | reverse complement strand
GCCGGCCACCAGTCTTGGCTTTCGGTCATCAGGGCGCGCAGGTCGGACTTGAGCGCGTCGTAGTCGAGCTTGCCGAACTCGGCGGTGTAGTCGAAGCCCGGTCCCATCGGGTTCGACAGCGCCGTGTGCTGGTGCAGCACCCGCAGGTGAAGCTGGCTTGGCCACCAATCCCGGTTGGCGCGCCGGCGCAGGGGCGTACGCTGCGCCCCGCCATGCGCGACCGGGCATTGCCCGACTTCGTTGACCGCGTTCCCGTCCATTCCCGATTCCCCTCAGGTTTGTCCCATGTTCCGGGCCAAAAGCCCGTACACCTCCGGACCGGGGTCCAAGGCGTCAGGACGGCTCTAGCAGAGGTGGGTGAGAAGATTGACTCGGATTTCCTGATCTGCTCGATAATCTTTGCTTATGATGAATCTGACCCTCAAGCAGTTGCGCTACTTCGACGCCGTGGCGCGGCAGCGGCATTTCGGCCGGGCCGCCGACCTTTGCGCCATCTCGCAACCCGCCCTGTCCATGCAGATCCGGGAGTTGGAGGAGGTGTTGGGGAGCCGGCTCTTCGAGCGGGGGCCGCGGGACGTGCGGCTGACCGATTTCGGCGAGGCGATGCTGCAACGCGCGCGGGAGATCCTGCGTGCCGTGGACGAACTTGAAGGTCTGGCCCGCGCGTCCCGCGACCGCATGGTCGGACGGCTGAGAATCGGGGTGATCCCGACGGTCGCGCCCTATCTGCTCCCCCGCGTGGTCGCGGACCTGTCGCGCGCGAACCCGGAGATCGACCTCCAGATCCGCGAAGCGGTGACCCCCAATCTGTTGCAGGAAGTGCGGGAAGGCCGGCTCGACACCGCCATCGTCGCGCTGCCGGTTTCCGAGCCCTCCCTGACAGAAACCGCCCTGTTCAGCGAGGCCTTCGTGCTTGTCCGCCCACTGGCCGAGGGGGACCGTCCCGTGCCCTCCGGCGACATGCTGCGCGAGATGCGGCTCCTGCTTCTGGAGGAGGGGCACTGCTTCCGGGACCAGACGCTGTCCTTCTGCAACGCCCATGCGAACCGGCCGCGCCAGTGGATGGAGGGGAGTTCGCTGGCCACGCTGGTGCAGATGGTGGGGCAGGGGATCGGCGTCACGCTAATCCCCGAGATGGCCGTCGCGATGGAAACGCGCTCGGCCTCCGTCTCGGTCTCTCGTTTCGGCGGGCCGGAGCCGCAGCGGACGGTCGGCCTTGTCTGGCGGCGGAGCAGCCCATTGGCGCGCCAGCTTTCGCTAGTCGCAGAGGTCGTGCGCCGTTCGGCGGTGGCGCTGGGCCATGCGCCCCGCCCGGGAGTTGCCATGCCGCCCCAAGGTTGGCCCGACCCCGCGTCCGACGAACGCGACGGGGTAGCCACTTGTGACTCAGCCCTGCTCGGCCAGCCCTGAGCTTACCCCCGGCCCCCAGCAGTGCGGTTCTGCCTGGACACGGGCGATCGGCACACGAAACCCTCGAGCGCTTGCGCGCTCTGGTCATGCCGCGAGAGCCTGCGACAGCAGTGACATCACCCCGTCCCGGCTCCGGGCGATGGCCACGAAGCGCCCGGAATGGCAGAAGACCGCGTCCGGCACGCCCGTGACCGCCACGAGGTCCGGCTCACGCAGGCCCGCCCAACCCGCGGGAAGCATCCGCCTGGACTGGAAACTGTCGAGCGACACGTTCACCGTCTTGAGTTGCCATTCATCCCTCGACCGGAGGACGACGAACTCGATGCGGTCGGCCTCTCCTTCCGTCCCGGCGGAAAGGATCGTGTCCAGGTACTCCATCGACCGGGGAAGCTCGATCCAGTTGGGATGAGCCCGGTCGCCCATCGCCTGCCGCACGATGGCGCGCGAGCGAAGGAACGAGGCCATGCTCCTCACCTGCGCCTCCAGGATCCGCCGCGCGGTCGCGGCAGCATCAAGGAAGGCCGCGTCGTCCCGGCCCGGCTGGTCGCTGTCGAACGGAGGGCGGAACAGTCCAAGCAGGCTCGGCAGCGACAGGGGATGCATCAGCGCCTCCTGCCCGGGGCCCAGCTCTCCGTTATCCACGGCGTCGATGTCCCGCACGAGGCCACTGTCGAGGGCGGCATGAACCTCCTCCAGCGTCTCAGGTCGAAGGGCCCCTCCGGGGCTCAACGTGGCCGCGATGTAGCCCCGCCCGAAGTGGCGCCAGACGAGCCCGAAGCTCGAATAGGCGAGGCCGTCGGGGCGCCTGGGCCGGTCGGGCTGGTGATGGTCGTAGCGGTGCTCCTCGGGCACGTAGCTGAAGCCGAGATCGAAGATGACGGCACCCGCATCGGCGTCAGCGATGATCTTCGCGTCCCGTGTCCGCACGAGGCGCGCCCGAGGATGCAGCGTAGAAAGCACGGCGAAGGCGAGCAGATCGTCCGCATGGAAACTGCCGGAGTGGGTTATAAGCGTGTCGATCATGATCGTCCTTCCCTGACCCGGCCTCAGGTGAAGGAGCGGCGCGGCCCCGTCAACCTCACGGGGTGGCGCGCTCTGCGGACGAGACTCCAGCTTTCATTCGGACAGGCCAAGGTCCCGCCCTTCCTGTAAACGCCAGAGTTCATCTTCGACCTGCCAAGGCCCGCAATCGAGGCACCAACAGACAGCCGCCCAACTTCCCGATCTAGTCGACTGCATCCCCAGGGTCGGGCACGTCAGGCCCTGCCGTCCGGCTCCCGCGAGAACAGGTCGTCGCCCAAGCCATCCGGGCCCTCCTGATCTCCCTCCTCCAGCATCTCACCGTCGTGCCGAAACCGCTCCAGCGTCGCGCCGAGGACGGTCTCTGTGCGACCGGTGACGCGAAGCCGCCACGCGTCGGCTCCGTCGGGCAGGGTCCGGTAGAACGGGGCCTCCTCTCGCGACAGGTACCCGATCCGAACCGCTTCTTCCCCGTCGTGCCAGACCTCCACGGCGTTCAGATCATGGGGGTTGTCGTCCACCGGGCGCAGGCGGAGGAGCGTTCCCAGTCCGATCCCGGCGACCACCTCCGGATGGCCGCAATAGGGCAGCCCCACGACCGTCGCCTGCGCGCCCGGTAGACGATCCGTGGACGCGTCCATACTGCGACGCGTGGACCGGAGCAGGTCGCCGCTGTCCAGGGGCTCGACCTCGTCCCAGGTCTTGGGGCTCAGGCTCCGCGGCGCAACCAGGGCGGCCAAGGCATCCCGAAGCGCCTTGGGCATCGCGTCGAGCCGCGCTCCCCGCGTGACGTCGAGGTCGCTACGCCGCACGATGGCTCCGGCCAGATCGTTGGCCCAGACGAGAAGGACCTGATTGACGAAGATGACAAAGGCCGTCTCGAAGACGAAGCCGAACTCCTGGGGCTGCGGGGCCTCCCGGCGCCCCTCGTAATCCGCAATCG
>CADCUU010000331.1 GCA_902805995.1 uncultured Rubellimicrobium sp. | reverse complement strand
AGTCCATCTGCCCGGCATGCCGCTCCCGCAAGGCCGACATCACCTTGCCCATGTCCCGGATGGAGCTTGCGCCCGTGCCGGCGATGGCCGCCGCGATGGCCTCCTCCGCCTCGGCCTCCGACAGCTGCCGGGGCAGGAACTCCTCGACCACCGCGATCTCGGCGCGCTCCTTCGCGGCGAGGTCCTCGCGCCCGGCCTCGTCATAGGCGCGGGCGCTTTCCTGGCGCTGCTTCACCATCTTGGCCATGACCGCGATCACATCACCCTCGAGTACGGGCGACGGCTGCCCCTCGCCCCTGGCCGCGATGTCGCGGTCCTTGATGGCCGAATTGACGAGTCGCAGCACCGACAGCCGCTCCGCCTCCTTGGCCCGCATCGCGTCCTTGAGCGCTTCGTTGATCCTTGCGCGCAGCTCCATCGCCGTCTCCTTGTCTTTGGCCGCGTCAATAGGATGCTTGCCTCGGCCCGGCAACGGCACTGCGAGAGATCCCGCCGTCACGGGCCGGATCGGCTTGCAACACCCCTGACCCCATTGGCTGGAATATGAGCGCGATCGGCTGCAACGGACCATGGCTGCGCGCGGTCCTTGACCCCGCGCCCCCGCGCGCGTAACGGACCGCCGATCCACCGAAAGGACCCGCGTCATGCCGCAGTCGCCCCGCCCGACCGCCTGTCTCGCCTTGGCCGATGGCACCGTCTTCTACGGCAAGGGATTCGGGGCCACGGGCCTCACCACGGCCGAGCTCGTCTTCAACACCGCCATGACGGGCTACCAGGAGATCATGACCGACCCCTCCTATGCGGGACAGGTCGTGACCTTCACCTTCCCTCATATCGGCAACGTCGGCGCCAACGCCGAAGATGACGAGGCCGCCGAACCCGTCGCCTCCGGCATGGTCGTGAAGTGGGACCCGACCGAGCCCTCGAACTGGCGCTCGACCGAGGATCTGGACATGTGGCTGCGCAAGCGCGGCCGGATCGGGATTGGCGGCATCGACACCCGCCGCTTGACCCGGGCCATCCGCCAGCAGGGCGCGCCACATGTCGCGCTGGCCCACGACCCCGAGGGCAACTTCGACCTGGAGGCGCTGGTCGCCAAGGCCCGCGCCTTCCCCGGCCTCGTGGGGCTTGACCTCGCCCGCGACGTGACCTGCGCCCAGAGCTACCGCTGGGACGAGATGCGCTGGGCCTGGCCCGGCGGCCACGAACGTCAGACCGCGCCCACCGCCCGCGTCGTCGCCATCGACTACGGCGCCAAGCGCAACATCCTGCGCTCCCTCGCCTCCGTCGGCGCCGAGGTGACCGTCCTGCCCGCCACCGCCACGGCGGAGGAGGTGCTCGCACTTAACCCCGATGGCGTGTTCCTGTCGAACGGCCCCGGCGACCCGGCGGCGACGGGCGCCTATGCCGTGCCCATGATCCGCGGCGTCCTCGACCGGTCGGACGTGCCGGTCTTCGGCATCTGCCTCGGCCACCAGATGCTCGCGCTCGCGCTTGGAGCCAAGACGGTCAAGATGAACCACGGCCACCACGGCGCGAACCACCCCGTGAAGGACCTGGAGACCGGCAAGGTCGAAATCACGTCGATGAACCACGGCTTCACCGTGGACGCGCAGACCCTGCCCGAAGGCGTGCAGGAAACCCATGTGAGCCTCTTCGACGGCTCGAACTGCGGCCTCCGCCTCGTCGACCGCCCCGTCTTCAGTGTCCAGTACCACCCGGAGGCCTCGCCCGGCCCCCAGGACAGCGCCTATCTCTTCGACCGGTTCGCCGCCGCCATGGCCGACCGGAAAGGTCGCCAGCAGGGTTAACCGAACCTTAACTATCACTAGCGCATACTCCCCTCCCAGACGCGCCTGGGAGGGGACAGATGGCCGAATCATTGCGGGACCGACGCGCCCGCAAGCTCCGTCCCGACGGGCTGCGCAAGGGCCGCGGGACCTGGACCGCACCGCGACAGTCGCCGGGCGAACAGCCCATAGACCCGCTTGCGCTTCCGCCGGACCCTCTCCTCACCGCGAGCCTGCCGCCCGCCTGGGCGATGACCCAGGGGCTCCTGCCTTGGCGGCGCGCGGGTGGCGCGACGATCGTGCTCTGCGCGGACCCCGGCGCCTCCCTCGTGCACCTCGACCGGCTGGAGCCCGCGCTGGGTCGCGTCCGGCTCGCACCGGCCGTTCCCGAATCCCTTGCGCTCGCGCTCGCGAAATCCATGGGCCGCCCCCTGGCGCGTCAGGCGGAGCTTCGCGTGCCCCCCCGGGCCAGCTGCCGCACCCTGCCCGGGCGAGCGCTGTCCCGCTGGGCTCTCGCCGCCGGAGGCCTCCTGCTGACGGCGGTCCTCCTTGCCCCTGCGAGCACGCTTCTCGCCTTCGTCCTTCTGGCCTCGCTCGTTCTTGTCCTTCTGGCGGCCCTGCGCCTCGTGGCAGTCACGGCCGAACTCCGCGCCGACCGCTCCCCGAAGGGAGCCGAGGTCGTGCCTGCCCGCCTGCCTGTCATCTCCGTGCTCGTGCCGCTCTACCGCGAGGCGGAGATCGCCGGTACCCTGCTTACCCGGATGGAGACGCTGGACTACCCGCGCGCCCTTCTCGACCTTTGCCTCATCGTGGAGGACAACGACGCCGTCACCCGCCGCGCCCTCGAAGGGTCTGACCTTCCCGCCTGGGCCCAGATCATCGAAGTGCCCCAAGGGACGCTGCGCACCAAGCCACGCGCGCTCAACTACGCCATGAACTTCGCGCGCGGCTCCATCATCGGCATCTACAACGCCGACGACATTCCCGCCCCCGACCACCTGCGCCGCGTGGCCGAAACCTTCGCGCGACGTGACCAGTCTACCGCCTGCCTTCAAGGGGCTCTCGACTACTTCAACCATGACAGCAACTGGATCGCGCGCTGCTTCACCCTCGAATACGGAAGCTGGTTCCGCGTCCTTCTCCCGGGCATCCAGCGGCTGGGCCTCGCCCTCCCCCTCGGCGGGACGACACTCTTCCTGCGGCGCAAGGCGCTGGAGACGGTCGGCGGCTGGGACGCGCATAACGTGACCGAGGATGCCGATCTTGGCCTCCGGCTGGCGCGCCACGGCTTCCGGACCGAGATGATCGCCATCGCCACCCAGGAGGAGGCGAACGCCCGCCTCTGGCCATGGGTCCGGCAACGCAGCCGCTGGCTCAAGGGCTACGCGATCACCTGGGCCGTCCATATGCGCGACCCCGTGGCGCTCTGGCGCGACCTCGGGCCCCGGGCCTTCTGGGGGGTCCAGGTCATGTTCCTGGGCACGCTCCTCCAGTTCGCCCTGGCCCCGGTGCTCTGGAGCTTCTGGCTCATTCCCTTCGGGGTGCCCCATCCGCTCTTGACCCTAATGCCCGGGTCCGTGCTTGTCAGCCTGTCG
>CADCUU010000330.1 GCA_902805995.1 uncultured Rubellimicrobium sp. | reverse complement strand
CCGCCCCCATCTTGCCAATGGCGAGGGCCACCATGCCGCCCGCGGTACCGACGTCCTGCGGAGTTAGCCCCGGAAGCCGCCCCCGGCCTACGGCGTCGGCCACCAGTGCCCGGATCGCGCGGTCCACGGCAAGGTCGGCGAGCCGCGTGAGGCTGCCCGTGACCGTCTCCAGCGGCCAAGCGCCGGACAGGTCCATCACGGCGGACAACAGCGCGACCCGCCGCTTGGCCTGCCGCAAAGCCGCGCCGAGCCGGTCGGGCGGCCCCTCCGGGACCTCGGCGAGAACCTGGTCGAGCGCCCCCTCCGGGTCATCGAGCGCGGGCAGCAGCCATCCGGCCTCCCGCGTCAGAAGCTCCGCCAGATAGGGGCTGCTTCCCGCCATCCCCACCAGCAGCCCGCGCAAGGGCTCGACCACGTCCGACGGAACGGCATGCGCCCCACGTTCGAGGTCGAAAGGCCGGGGGGAACGGCGGAGACGGGCGTGAAGGGGACCGGACATGAGGGCAGCATTGGAACGACGCGGCGGAAGGGTCAACGCCACCCGGCATCGGCCCGGGCCGATTGATCGTCGCCGGCTCTCGTCAGCCTATCGCTCTGGCCGTGGCGGGATCGGCGCCTTTCCGCCCGCACCGCGCCTATGTGAAAATCATTCACATCCGCCATTGACGGCGCATCCCCCCTCACCCACATTCCCCAATGTGAAAGACATTCACATCCCACCGCTTCCAAGGAGGCCCCGACTGATGAGCACGACCGACACCTACCCTCCCGCCGACCTGCGGCGCGACCTTGCCGGGCCGCCTTGGTTCCGGCGCACCGTCGACTGGCTCGACGACCGCGGAACCTGGGCCTGGATCGGCCTCATGGTCGCGGGCTTCGTACTCGTCTGGCCCGTGGGCCTCGCCATCCTCGCCTACATGATCTGGAGCAAGCGCATGTTCGGACATCGTCATCACAACGGCTCCCGCGCCATGACCTGCGGCACTCGCCGGGCCCGCGCCGAGGCCTGGGGCTATGCCCGCACGGCCATGCGCCCCTCGGGCAACGCTGCCTTCGACGCCTATAAGGCCGACACGCTCCGCCGCCTCGAGGACGAGCAGCGCGCCTTCGAGGAGTTCCTGGGCCGCCTGCGCGAAGCCAAGGACAAGGCCGAGTTCGACCAGTTCATGGACGACCGCGCCCACAAGGCCCGTGGTGCCGGCAGCGACCAGGACGAGGCGGCCTGACCCCCGTCCGGCTTGTGGCGGAGGCCCCGGCTGCCCATATCCGACTGAACCAAGGGCGGGGGACTCTCCCCGCCCGTTCCCTTTCATCCTCTCCTTTTCGGAGCGTCCGATGACCGCTCGCGTCCATGTCCGCCCCGCGACCATCTACGGCCTGCCCGACCCCGTGCGCGAGCCCCAGTTCTATGAGGGCGTCACGACGAAGCGGGGGCTGGCCTGGGTGGCCGACACTGTCGTGACCTTCGGCCTGTGCCTCCTCGCGCTGCCGTTCACGGCCTTCACGGGCCTGTTCTGGTGGCCGGTGCTCTGGCTCATGGTCGGCTTCCTTTACCGTTGGGCGACCCTGTCCACGGGGTCCGCGACCTGGGGGATGCGGCTCATGGCGATCCAGATCCGCGACAGGGATGGCAGCCGTCTTGATGCGGCCACGGCCTTCGCGCATGTGCTGGGCTACACCGTGTCGGTCGCCGTCCTGCCGCTTCAACTCGCCTCGATTGGGGTCATGGTAGCACTGCGGCGCGGACAGGGGCTGACCGACCTCGCCCTCGGGACGGCGGCAATCAACCGGCCTGCCTGAATTGGGCAGAAAAACGGCGGATCCGGCCCTTGGCGGGGCCGGGGGGCCACGCTAACCTCTGACCGGCCGTTCCCCCTGCCGAGATCAAGCTGGACCGATGCGCCACACTCTTCCTCTCGCGCCCCAGTTCTATGTGACCGCCCCGCAGCCCTGCCCGTATCTGCCGGGCCGGATGGAGCGGAAGCTGTTCACAGCCCTTCAGGGGGATCAAGCGGAACGGCTGAACGACGCCCTGTCGCGCCAGGGCTTCCGCCGGTCACAGAACGTGCTTTACCGGCCCTCCTGCGCCGACTGTCAGGCCTGCTATTCGGCCCGCATTCGCGTCGCAGACTTCGAGCCCACGCGCAGTCAGGCCCGGGTGATGCGCAAAAATGCCCATCTGCGCCGGCGTGCTACCTCGCCCTGGGCGACCGAGGAGCAGTTTGCCCTGTTCCGGCGCTACCTCGACGGCCGCCACGCCGAAGGCGGCATGGCAGATATGGACATCTTCGAATTCGCCGCAATGGTCGAGGAAACGCCCGTCCGCTCTCGGCTTATCGAGTATCATGACCCCGACGGGAACCTTGCAGCGGTCTGCCTGACCGACCTCCTCGATGATGGGCTGAGCATGGTATACTCCTTCTTCGACCCCTCGCTCGAGAAGTCCTCGCTCGGGACATACATCATCCTCGACCACGTCCGCATCGCGCGGGAGTTGTCCCTGCCCTATGTCTACTTGGGCTACTGGGTCCCCGGCAGCGACAAGATGGGTTACAAGGCCCGCTTCGGCGCCCTGGAGGTCTACAAGCGCGGCCAGTGGCTGCCCATCGGCGACCCCGCGAGCTACCGGACGGACGCGCATCCCCTATCGGTCGATCCTATCGCCGATCAGGTCGCCCGCATCCACCTTCCCGACGCGCGCACGCCCAGGGGCTAGGGCCGTTCGACAGGCCTGCCGAGAACGTCCCCGCCTACCGACCAGCGCCCTCCCGGCTCACAGGTACAGGTGCGCTGAGGACCCATAGCCCGCGACCGAGCCCCTCGTGACCTTGCGGCACAACCCGCGACCGTTATTGCCCGGTGGCCCCTGCCGTGGTTGACGGATAAGATGCGACCGTTAAAGGCTCAGAAGCGAAGCCCACCTAGCGGGTATTCGCCGCGCCAGGAGGGGACATGACCGGATTGCTGAGCCTGTCGTCAGGGATCGACAGACTGAACACGCTGCTCGGGCGGCTCTGCGCCTTCCTCGTGCTGGCCGCTGCCCTGATCAGCGCGGGGAACGCCGCCCGCCGCTACCTGTTCGACCAAAGCTCCAACGCGTGGCTGGAGATCCAGTGGTATCTCTTCGGGGCCATCGTCCTTCTTGGCGCGGCCGAGACCCTGCGCCGGAACGAGCATGTCCGCGTGGACCTGATCTACGGCAACATCTCCGAACGCAAGCGACTCTGGGTCGACATCGTCGGAATCATCCTGTTCCTACTGCCGTTCACGATCACCATGGCCTGGCTTTGCTGGCCCGTGGCGTGGCGGTCGCTCGTCACCGGCGAAGGGTCCACCAGCGCCGGGGGCCTGATCCGCTGGCCGGTCAAGATGATCCTGCCCCTCGGCTTCGCGCTCCTGTCGCTCCAGGGCGTGTCGGAGCTCATCAAGCGCATCGCCGCCCTTCGCGGGGCGATCACGGTGGACACCACCTACCACAAGCCGGACCAGTGAGGACCGCCTGAATGTTCGAATACGGGCCGCTCCCACCCCTCATGTTCGCGAGCATGGTCGTCTTCATGCTCTACGGCTTCCCCGTGGCCTTCTCGCTGGGCGCGGTGGGGATCTTCTTCGGCGTCGTGGGCATCGCCACGGACCATTTCGCGCCGGGCTTCCTCGCCGCGATGCCGCACCGCATCTTCGGTATCGTCTCGAACGACCTGCTGCTCGCCATTCCATTCTTCACATTCATGGGCGCGATCCTCGAGCGCTGCGGCCTGGCCGAGGACATGCTGGAGGGAATGGGCAAGCTCTTCGGCCGCATCCCCGGCGGCCTCGCCTATGCGGTCATCATCGTGGGCGCGATCCTGGGGGCGGTGACGGGCACCGTGGCGGCCTCGGTCATCACGATGGGCGTGATCGCCCTGCCAATCATGCTGCGCTACGGCTACTCAGAACGGCTCGCGACCGGCGTGATCGCGGCCTCAGGCACGATCACCCAGCTCATCCCACCGTCGCTCGTGCTCATCGTGCTGGCGGACCAGCTCGGCCGGCCCGTGGGCGACATGTATCTGGGCGCCTTCGGACCGTCGCTCCTGCAGGTCCTGATCTTCCTCGGCTTCATCCTGGTCATGTCGATCCTGAAGCCACACACGATGCCCCCCCTCCCGCTCGAGGTCCGCGGCGAGGCGAGCCTCGGGCTCATCCTCAAGGTCATCTGGGGGATCGTGCCGTCGCTCGTGCTGATTTTCCTCGTGCTGGGAACGATCTTCATGGGCCTCGCCACCCCCACGGAGTCGGGCGCCATGGGCGTCGTTGGCGCCATGATCCTCGCCGCGTTGAACCGCCGCCTGACCTGGACCCTCGTGAGCCAGGCCATGACGACGACGGCGACGCTGACGGCCATGGTCGTCTTCATCCTGATCGGTGCGTCGATCTTCACGCTCGTCTTCCAGGGCATGGGCGGGGGCGAGTGGATCAAGTACCTCCTGTCGCACATCCCCGGCGGTCAGGTCGGCTTCCTGATCTTCGTCAACATCTTCATCTTCTTCCTGGCGTTCTTCCTCGACTTCTTCGAGATCGCGTTCATCGTCATCCCCCTCCTCGCGCCCGTGGCGGAAAGCCTGGGGATCGACCTGATCTGGTTCGGGGTCCTCATCTGCATCAACATGCAGACGGCCTTCATGCACCCGCCATTCGGCTTTGCGCTGTTTTATCTGCGGTCCATCGCACCGAAGTCGCTGAAGACCTCACAGATCTATCTGGGCGCGCTGCCCTGGCTGGGGCTGCAACTCCTGCTCGTGGTCATCGTGATCTTCTGGCCGGGACTGGTCACGGGGATGCTCGATCGCGGGCCGGCAGTGGATCCGGCCAACGTGCAAATTTTCGCGCCTGGAGCGGGCGTGGGTGGTGGAGGCGGCAGCCTGGGCCAGCCGAACTTCGGGGGCACTGCCCAGCCCGGCGCGACTGGCGCGCCTGTCACGTCCGGCGCGCCGGGACAGCCGAATTTCGGGGCTCCGGCCGAGCCCGGCACTCCCGGCGCGGCTGGCCAGCCCAACTTCGGAGCGCCCGCCACTCCGGCCCCCGCCCCCGCCCCCGGTCAGCCCAACTTTGGCGCGCCGGCCGAGTCAGCCGTCCCGGCCCAGCCCAGCACGCCCACGCAGCCGCCCGCCCCTGGTCAGCCCAACTTCGGAGCCCCGGCCCCCTGAGGCCGAAGCGACCGCTCACAGCGCAATGAAAAACCCCGGAGAGCGATGCTCTCCGGGGTTTGTCTTTCCGACCGGTCCGAGGCTCAGAGCTGCCCGGCGTTGGCCTTCGTCATCATGAAGGTGTCGTAGTTGAACTCGGCCACCTGCTGGTACGTGTAATGCAGGTTGCGGAACGCCTTGATCGAGTCCCAAAGCGCCTTGAACTCGGGGTTGGAAGCGTCGAGCTCTGCATACACCTCGTTCGACGTGGTGAAGAACGCCTCGAGCAGTTCCGGCGAATAGGGCCGAAGCTGCGCGCCCGCCGCCACGAGGTTGCGGATCGCAGTGGGGTTCAGGAAGTCATACTTCTGGAGCATATCCGCATCGACCGCCCGGCACGCCGTCCGGAGGAGCGACTTGTAGTTCTCGGGCAGCGCTTCGTACTGCTCGAGGTTGAACAGGAAGTGGACGGTCGGCCCGCCTTCCCACCAGCCGGGGTAGTAGTAATAGGGCGCGACCTGCACGAAGCCGAGCTTCTCGTCGTCGTAGGGGCCGACCCATTCAGCCGCATCGATGGTCCCGGTTTCCAGCGCGGAATAGATCTCCCCGCCCGCGATCTGCTGGGGCACGACGCCCAGCCTCTCCATGATGGAGCCCGCAAAGCCACCGACCCGCATCTTGAGACCCTGAAGGTCGGCCACGGTGTTGATCTCGTTGCGGAACCAGCCGCCCATCTGGACGCCCGTGTTGCCGCCCGGGAAGCCGATCAGACCCTGCTTGGCGTAGAACGCGTTGGCGAGGTCGACGCCGCCGCCGTAATAGTGCCAGGCGTTGATGCCGCGCGCATTGAGCGAGAACGGGATCGCGGCAGGAACGGCCCAGGCCGGATCCTTGCCCCAGTAGTAGTAGGACACGGTGTGGCAGGCCTCGACGGTGCCTTCCATGACGGCGTCGGCTGCTTGGAGGCCGGGGACCAGCTCACCGGCGGCGAAGACCTGGATGTTAAAGTTGCCGTCCGTAGCTTCGGACAGGAACCGCGCGAGAGTGGGAGCGCCACCGAAGATGGTGTCGAGCGAGTTCGGGAACGACGACGTGAGGCGCCAGGTAACGGCGGGCGTCGACTGCGCGATGGCCGGCGCGGCGAGCGTGGTCGCGGCGGCCGCACCGACGCTGGCCTTGGTCAGGAAAGAACGACGATCCAAGAAGTGACCTCCCAGTGTTGTCCGCATTATCGCGGCATCGTTGTGCGCCTGACATTAACGGCCCACCTTCACCCCGCAAGCAGCGATTGTCCTTTTCCGCAACGTCATCCAATTGTTAACAGCTGTGGGCATTCCGAAATCTTGCGTTGCGTTCGTCGAGGGCCTCGCAGTTCAAGGGTTTGCGATTGAAGATGTGGATGGCACGGCTTCCCTGTCGGTCTGTCCGCCGGGCGTCGTAGCAAGGCTAGACGATAGCGGCGTGACATCCCTGCCCCACCCCGCCGCGTCATCGGTGCCACGGGCCCCAGGATCGGCGAACTTGGCGGAACAGCGCCGGTTTGCGCCACGTTGGGGGACGCCGAACCCGAAGGAGATTTGCCATGGCCGACGCCCCCGCCGCCGACCAGAACCCCCGGACAGACACCAAGGCAAAGCCCGGCCGGAGCTGGTGGCGCCTCCTCGTCAACGTCTACAAGGAGATCGGCGAGGACCATGTGGGCCTCATCTCCGCCGGGGTCGCCTTCTACGGTCTCCTCGCGATCTTCCCCGGTATCGTCGCGGCCATGGCCATCGCGGGCCTCGTCATGGACCCGCAGACCGTGGTGACCCAGCTTGAGGGCCTGTCCCGGTTCCTGCCCCAGGAGGCCGCGGGGATCGTCATCGACCAGGCCATCGCCGTTGCGGGCTCCGAATCCGGCGGGCTGGGGCTGGCCGCTCTCTTCGGTATCCTTGTGGCGCTCTACTCCGCCTCCAAGGGGGTGACCTCTCTCATGGAGGGCCTCAACGTCGCGTTCGAAGTGGAGGAGAAGCGCGGCCTCGTCCGCTACTACCTCACGGCCTTCGCGCTCACGATCGGGCTGATCGTAGGGTTTGTGGTGATCGTCATCATCCTCGCGGGGCTGCCCGCGCTTCTGGCGTTCCTGCCCTGGAGCAACGTCACCGAATGGATCGTGTCGCTCGCCCGCTGGCCCATCCTCCTCGCGGTGCTGGCTGCGGGCCTCGCGATCCTCTACCGCTACGCGCCCTCGCGCGGGCCGGTGCCGTGGCACTGGATCACCCCCGGCGCGGGCATCGCCTGCGGCCTCTGGCTCCTGGGCTCCATCCTCTTCGCCACTTACGTGTCGAACTTCGGCTCCTACAACGAAACCTTCGGGGCGCTCGGCGGCGTAATCGTCCTCCTCACCTGGCTCTGGCTCTCGGCCTACATCGTCCTTCTGGGGGCCGAGATGGATTCGGAGATCGAGCAGCAGGACAAGGCCGAGGGCGACGCCGCAGCCCCCGTCCGTGCGGCCAAAAAGGTCACCCCCGGGGCGCAGGCGGGCGAGAGCTCCGCGCAATAAAGTTTCGTCAACTCTGCCTGCTGCGACATTTTTTCATCGTGACCCGGTTGACCCGAGGGGCCGGTGCGGGCATAAGGCCCCCCGAACGGTGGTGGAGAGACCGATGACGGATCTTCTCGTAATCGTAGGAGCAAGGCGCATGGGCCGGTAACGGTTGGACCCAGACGGTCTCCCATGCGCCCCCGCGGAACCCTCCCCGGGGGCTTTTTCATGCCTGGACGATGGAGCAAGCAGATGGACGGAAGCACGCAGATCACCCGCGAGATGACCGGTGCCCGCATGGTGGTGCAGGCCCTCAAGGACCAGGGCGTGGACACCGTGTTCGGCTATCCGGGCGGGGCGGTCCTTCCTATCTATGACGAGATCTTTCAGCAGAACGACATCAAGCACATCCTCGTCCGGCACGAGCAGGGGGCTGTCCACGCGGCCGAGGGCTATGCCCGCTCCACCGGCAAGGTCGGCGTCGCTCTCGTCACCTCCGGTCCCGGCGCGACCAACGCGGTCACGGGCCTGACCGACGCGCTGTTGGACTCGATCCCGATCCTCGTCCTCACGGGCCAGGTCCCGACCTTCATGATCGGCTCCGATGCGTTCCAGGAGGCGGACACGATCGGCATCACCCGCCCCTGCACCAAGGCCAACTGGCTGGTCAAGGAAACCGACAAGCTCGCTGCGACCCTGCACGAGGCGTTCCACGTCGCGCGGTCCGGCCGGCCGGGCCCGGTCCTCGTGGACATCCCCAAGGACGTCCAGTTCGCCACCGGTACCTACACCCAGCGCGAACAGCACACCTCCCGCTACCAGCCCCGCCGCGCCCCCGACATGGCCATGATCGAGGCCATTGTGGACGCCATGGAAAATGCCGAGCGTCCGGTCTTCTACACCGGCGGAGGCGTCGTGAACTCGGGGCCCGAGGCATCGCGTCTGCTGCGGGAGCTCGTGGGTGCCACGGGCTTCCCGATCACGTCCACGCTGATGGGCCTTGGTGCCTATCCGGCTTCCGGGGCGAACTGGCTCGGGATGCTTGGGATGCACGGCCTATACGAGGCGAACATGGCCATGCATGGCTGCGACCTGATGATCAACATCGGCGCCCGCTTCGACGACCGCATCACGGGCCGGCTCGACGCCTTCTCGCCCGGCTCGCGCAAGGCGCACATCGACATCGACCCGTCCTCGATCAACAAGGTCATCCGAGTCGACTTCCCCGTCGTGTCCGACGTTGCCGAGGCGCTGCAAGCGATACTCGACCTCTGGACGGCGCGCGGGTCCCGCGTGAACCGCGCGGGCCTCGCCAACTGGCAGGGGCAGATCGCCGAGTGGCGCGCGAAGAAGTGCCTGACCTACACGCCCTCGACGACGACCATCAAACCGCAATACGCGCTGGAGCGTCTCGAGGCCCTGACCAAGGGCATGGACCGCTACATCTGCACCGAGGTCGGCCAGCACCAGATGTGGGCCGCGCAGTACCTGGGCTTCGAGGATCCGAACCGCTGGATGACCTCCGGGGGCCTCGGCACCATGGGATACGGCTTCCCCGCCTCCATCGGCGTGCAGCTCGCCCATCCCGACTCCCTCGTGATCAACGTCGCGGGCGAGGCGTCGTGGCTCATGAACATGCAGGAGATGGGGACCGCGATGCAGTATCGCCTGCCCGTCAAGCAGTTCATCCTGAACAACGAACGCCTGGGCATGGTCCGCCAGTGGCAGCAGCTCCTCCATGGCGAGCGGTATTCGTCGTCCTGGAGCGAGTCCTTGCCCGACTTCGTCAAGCTCGCCGAGGCGTTCGGGGCCAAGGGCATCATCTGCAAGGACCCCGCCGACCTCGACGACGCGATCATGGAGATGCTGAACTACCCCGGCCCGGTCATCTTCGATTGCCTGGTGGAGAAGCACGAGAACTGCTTCCCAATGATCCCAAGCGGAAAGCCGCACAACGAAATGCTCCTGGGCGAGGCGTCCACCGTGGGTGCGATCCAGGCAGGGGGCGCGGTGCTCGTCTGAGCGCCGGACAGGGAACAGGAACATGGCACTCAACATCGCCTCCGGCTCCACGAGCCACTCCGCCTACAACCTCAGTGCCAGCTACGCCGAGGTGGTGGAGCGGCACACCCTCGCCATCATCGTGGACAACGAGCCCGGCGTGCTGGCCCGCGTCATCGGGCTCTTCTCCGGCCGCGGCTACAACATTGAATCGCTGACGGTGGCCGAGACGGACCACCAGGGGCACCTGTCGCGCATCACCATCGTGACCGCCGGCACGCCCCAGATCATCGACCAGATCGAGGCGCAGCTTGGCCGCATCGTCTCTGTGCGGGAGGTCCACGACCTCAGCGCCGAAGGCCCGGCAGTGGAGCGCGAGCTTGCCCTCCTCAAGGTCGTGGCGACCGGCGACCACCGGGTGGAGGCGCTGCGCCTCGCGGACATCTTCCGCGCCAAGGTGGTCGATTCGACCCTCGGCAGCTTCGTGTTCGAGATCACGGGCACGAGCGAGAAGGTGGACGCCTTCGCTGACCTCATGCGCCCCCTCGGCCTTCAGGAGATCGCACGCACCGGCGTCGCGGCCCTGTCGCGCGGGACTAAGGTCTGATCGGAACGGCGCCTTAGCCTCCGACCGGGCTTCAGGCGCCACCACCTTCCATCCGCTCGCTCCTCATGGTTGGGTGCCGCCCGAAGGGGGACCCAGCCTTGTCTCGCAAGATCATTATCGACACCGATCCCGGCCAGGACGACGCCCTGGCCATACTCCTGGCCCTTGCCTCGCCCGAGCTTGAGGTGCTGGGCATCACGACGGTCGCCGGGAACGTGCCGCTCGCTCTAACGCAGGCTAACGCCCGCAAGGTGGTGGAGCTTGCGGGCAAATCCGTCCCCGTCATGGCGGGTTGCGACCGCCCCATGGTCCGCCCCCTCCAGACCGCCGAGCATGTCCACGGCAAGACCGGCCTCGACGGCGCGGACCTGCCTGAGCCGTCCCTGCCGCTCGACCCGCGCCACGGCGTCGACTTCATCATCGACACGCTGCGTCAGGCGGCGCCAGGCACCGTCACGCTCTGCCCCCTGGGCGCGCTGACCAACATCGCCACCGCCTTCACCCGCGCGCCCGACATCGTGGACCGGGTGCAGGAGATCGTGCTGATGGGCGGCGGCTTCTTCGAAGGGGGCAACATCACCCCCGCCGCCGAGTTCAACATCTTCGTCGACCCGGAGGCCGCCGACATCGTCCTCCGCTGTGGACGCCCCGTGACGATCATCCCGCTCGACTGCACGCACAAGGCGCTCATCACTCCGGCGCGCCTTGCCGCCTTCGCCGACCTGGGCACCCGCGTGGGCGAGGTCGTGGCCGGATGGCTCAACTTCTTCGAACGGTTCGACGTGGAGAAGTACGGCTCCGAGGGCGGGCCGCTCCATGATCCCTGCGTGATCGCGTTCCTGCTCCGGCCCGACCTCTTCCAAGGCCGCTTCTGCAACGTGGAGGTGGAGCTTGGCTCCGAGCTCACCCGCGGGATGACGGTGGCCGACTGGTGGGGCGTCACGAAGCGCCCCGCGAACGCCACCTGGATCCGCGACATCGACGCCGACGGCTATTTCGCGCTGCTGACGGAGCGCCTCGCCAGACTGTGATCCAGGCCGTAGCACCCTCCGATCAGCGTGCCTGTCGACCGGTCGGCGGTCTTCAGGCGCCTTCCTGGGTCACAGGATCAGCGCCGTGGCACGATCTACGCCGCTAAAGCGCTGATCTCCCCACGTTCCCACCACCGGGAGGTGCGGCGCCTCATGCCGGACCGCGTTGTCATCTCCACGCGACCGGCTGAAACGGGGCTCAGGCCGGGCGTGCAGGGTCCGCAGCCCGCTTGGAGGGCCGTCAAGTTCCCCTATATGCGGTCGATGACGCTCCATATCCCCTTCGACAACAGCTACGCCCGCCTGCCGGACCGCTTCTTCGTCCGCCAGCCACCAGTGCCTGTGTCCGCCCCGCGCCTCCTCGCCCTCAACGAACCCCTCGCGCGGGAGTTGGGCCTCGACCCTGCCGCACTCTCCTCGCCTGAAGGCGTGGCGATGCTCGCAGGCAACACGGTGCCCGCAGGGGCCGAACCGCTGGCGCAGGCCTATGCGGGCCACCAGTTCGGTGGCTGGAACCCGCAGCTTGGCGACGGCCGCGCGATCCTCCTCGGCGAGGTCGTGGACCAGGCCGGCCAGCGCCGTGACATTCAGCTCAAGGGATCGGGCCGCACCCCGTTCTCCCGGATGGGCGACGGCCGCGCCTGGGTCGGCCCCGTCCTGCGCGAATTCGTCGTCTCCGAGGCGATGCACGCTATGGGCGTCCCCACCACCCGCGCCCTGTCCGCCGCCGCGACGGGGGAGACGATACGCCGCGAGCGCGCCTATCCCGGCGCGGTGCTCGCCCGTGTCGCCTCAAGCCACATCCGCGTGGGAACGTTCCAGTACTTCTACGCCCGCCGCGATATGGAGGCGCTGGCCGCCCTCACCGACCATGTCATCGCGCGCCATTACCCGCAGGCCCAGGGCGCGATGGGCCTCCTCCGCGCGGTCGTGGACCGGCAGGCGCGGCTCGTGGCGCACTGGATGGCCCTGGGCTTCATCCATGGCGTCATGAACACCGACAACATGGCCGTGTCGGGGGAAACCATCGACTACGGCCCCTGCGCCTTCATGGACGAATATCACCCGGACAAGGTGTTCTCCTCTATCGACGCCTATGGCCGCTACGCCTACCGGATGCAGCCGCAGGTCGCGGCCTGGAACCTCGCGCAACTGGCCACTGCTCTCCTGCCCCTCATGGGAGAGGAGGCCGCGATCCCCGAAGCGACCGAGATCGTGCAGGGTTTTGCGGAGATCTACGGGGCGGAATGGACCCGGCACTTCGCGGGCAAGCTCGGCCTGTCGCCCGACGACCCAGACGCCCAGCCGCTCGCGACGCGCTTGCTCGACCAGATGGCGGCCACCTGGGCCGACTTCACCCTGACCTTCCGCGCCCTGTCGGAGGGGACCGACGTGCACGACCTCCTCGCCGCGCAGCCCGAGTTCCAGGCTTGGCGTCTGGAGTGGGAGGCGAAGTCGCCCGACCGCGCCGTGATGCGCAGGGTCAATCCCGCGATCATCCCGCGCAACCACCGGGTCGAGGCGATGATCCAGGCCGCCATCGAGGGCGACCTCGGTCC
>CADCUU010000329.1 GCA_902805995.1 uncultured Rubellimicrobium sp. | reverse complement strand
ACGGCCCAGGAACTCTGAGGCCGGCCGCGAGAGGCGAGCGCCTCCCATCGAAGGACAAGGACCCATGGCACAGGAACTGAAAGGTGAAATAGCCGCCGTCACGGGAGCTGCGTCGGGGATTGCAGTGGCCAGTGCCGCCTGGCCTGACCGGACGAGAACCGCATCAGTGGCGAATTGGGTCGAGGGGAGCGTGACAAGCTCCCCTTCCGCCCAGGGCGGCAGGTCGGCCCAGCTGGCGCGGGTCATCCAGGAACGACTCTGCGTCGTGCCGATCACGGGAGCGCGGTCCGACACGCGGTGCAAGCCCCTGAGCTCTAGGTTCCCTGTTCCGCTGGGGTCGTCCCTTCGTGGCGAGGCACCCCGACCTTTGCTGCTCGGCGGCCGTCAGCGGCCACAGCGCGGTGCCCGATTCCGGCATCGCCCGACAGGCCTCGTGCTGGCTAATGAAAACCTGGCCGGACAGGTCCGTCAGGAAGCGCGTTCCCTTGAGCCGATCCATGACAGGCCCCTTCACCTCTGACAGGTGCAGGCGGATGCCGGCCTCCCTGAGCTGATGATCGAACTCTTCGAGAGTCTCAAGGGCGCTGAAGTCGATTTCGTTGATGGCGGAGCAGGCGAAGATGACCTCACGCACCGTGCTGCCGGCGATGCGGTCGAGGATGCAGTCCTCGAGGACGCGGGCGTTGTAGAAGGTCAGGCTCTCGTCGATGCGGACCGATAGGACGCTGGGGTTCGTCTCGACGGCGTGGCGGTGGATGTTGCGGACGTGCTCGGTGCCCGGCGCGCGGCCCACCTCGGCGATGTGAGGCCTCGCGCTCCGCAGGAGATGCAGGAGTAGCGACAGGGCGACACCGGCCGAGACCCCGACCTCGACTCCGAGGAGGAGGGTCGCGAGAATCGTGACCGCGACGGCGGCGAAGTCGGCGCGGGAATAGGCACAGGCGCGGCGCAGGATGCCCAGGTCCACGAGGCTCAGGACCGCGACGATGATCGTGGCGGCGAGCGTCGCCTGCGGCAGGAGATGGAGGAGTAGCGTGAGGGATACCGAAGCGAGTGCCAAGCCCAAGGCGGTGAAGGCGCCCGCCGCCGGGGTCTCGGCACCGGCGTCGAAGTTGACGGCTGATCGGGCGAAGCCGCCGGTGATGGCCGCGCCCAGGTTGGCCGCGCCGAGTCCAATGAGTTCCTGGTCGGGGTCGATGCGCTCGCGCCGCTTGGCCGCGAGGGTCGGCGAGACCGATACGGATTCAACGAAGCCGATGATCGCGATGAGAAGCGCCGGGACAGCCAGCGCTGCGGCGAGATCGGGCAAAACCGGTGGCAGGGTGAAGGGCGGCAGGCCTTGCGGCACATCGACCATGACCTTGACCCCCCGCTGGACGAGGTCCAGTGCCCAGGCGAGCACCGTGGTGATCGCAACCGCCGCCACGGGTCCGGGCGCGATCGAAAGAACGTCATCACCGCTCGCGGCAAGCCCGACTGGATGTTATGGCCGATGGCCAGCGTGGCGGGCCTGACTGAACCGCCACCGAACCGCCCCCGCACCGCCAAGGACAAATCCCATGCTGCGCCAGTTCCTTGCCTACTACCGCCCCTGGAAGGGCTTGTTCTGGCTCGACTTCGGCTGCGCCGTGGCGTCTGGCCTACTGGAGCTGGCCCTTCCCATGGCTGTGCAGGTCTTCATCGACCGGCTGCTGCCACAGGGGGATCTCGGGATCACGCTGCTCGCGGCGGGGGCGCTGCTCATCATTTACGTCGTGAACACCGGCCTCATGGCGATCGTGACCTATTGGGGCCACAAGCTCGGCATCAACATCGAGACCGAGATGCGCGCCCGCGCCTTCGACCACCTCCAGAAGCTGTCCTGGCGCTGGTACGACACGCAGCGGACCGGGCATCTCGTGGCCCGCGTCACCCGCGACCTGGAGGAGATCGGGGAGGTCGCCCATCACGGGCCCGAGGACCTGTTTATCGCGATCATGACCTTCGTGGGCGCATTCGCCCTGATGTCGGCCATCCATCCCGGCCTCGCGGGCCTGACCGCCGTGATCGTGCCCGCAACGGTGGCACTGGTCATCGTCTATGGCGGGCGCATGACGGACACCTGGCGCTCCATCTTTTCACGCATCGGCGACTTCAACGTTCGGCTGGAGGAGAACGTGGGTGGCATCCGCGTGGTGCAGGCCTTCGCCAACGAGGATCACGAGCGCGCTCTCTTCGCCCGCGACAACGCCCGCTACCGCCGCGCCAAGCTCGACGCCTACCGGATCATGGCGGCCTCCATCTCCATCAACTACATGGCCATGCGCGGCATCCAGGTCGTGGTCATGCTCGCGGGGGCGTGGCTCGTGATCGAGGGGACCCTCACCACGGGCGGCTTCGTGGCGTTCCTGCTCCTCGCGGGCGTCTTCGTCCGGCCTCTGGAGAAGATCGCAGCAGTGATCGAGACCTACCCCAAGGGCATCGCGGGCTTCCGCCGCTACCTCGACCTCCTCGGCACCGAGCCGGACGTGGCCGACCGCCCAGACGCGCGCCCGGCCCCCCGCCTGAGCGGCGCGGTGCGCTTCGACGGTGTGGGCTTCGGCTACGACCCGGCCCGCCCCGTCCTGCGCGGCCTGAGCTTCGAGGTTCGGCCGGGCGAGACGCTGGCCTTCGTGGGGCCGTCCGGCGCGGGCAAGACCACGGCGCTCGCGCTCCTGCCCCGCTTCTACGAGCCGACCGAGGGGCGGATCACCCTGAACGGCATCCCTATCGCGGACCTGACGCTCGACTCGCTTCGCCGCCAGATCGGCATCGTCAGCCAGGACGTGTTCCTGTTCGGCGGCACCTTGCGGGAGAACATCGCCTATGGCCGCCTCGACGCCACCGAGGCCGAGATCCGCACGGCCGCCGACCTCGCGCGACTGGGCCCGATGATCGACGGGCTGCCGCACGGCCTCGACACCGTCGTGGGCGAGCGCGGGGTGACGCTGTCGGGCGGGCAGAAGCAGCGCGTAGCCATCGCGCGGGTGTTCCTGCGTAATCCGCCCATCCTGATCCTCGACGAGGCCACGAGTGCCCTCGACACCGAAACGGAGCGCGAGATCCAGGCCGCGCTGGACCGGTTGGCGGAGGGGCGCACGACGCTCATCACCGCCCACAGGCTGGCCACTATCCGCCACGCCGACCGCATCGTCGTGATGAAGGACGGCCGCATCGCCGAGATCGGAAGCCACGCGGAGCTTCAGGCGCGCGCCGGACTCTATGCCAGGCTCGCGGCGGCCTGACGCACGCTGGCCCCGCGGCACGACAGACGGCGGATAGGTGGCATGAGGGCTGTCCACCCGATGAGGACCACCGGACGCAGTTTGGATCCGGGCCTGGGCGGCGCGCATCAGCGACGGGACCTCGT
>CADCUU010000328.1 GCA_902805995.1 uncultured Rubellimicrobium sp. | reverse complement strand
ATGAGGGCGAGGCCTTGCGCGATGTCATCGCCGCCTGTGCGCATGTTGGACGTGCCCCAGGCTGTGAGGAGGAGCGCGCGGGGGTAGTCGCCCTGGTCCTGAAGGTGACGTTCCACCAGCAACTCGGCGCTGGCGCGGCCCAGCGTCCAGGCGGCCTGCGTGGGAAGGGCGCGGGCGTCCACGGAGAAGAAGTTGCGCCCCGTGGGGAGGACGTCGGGGCGGCCCCGGGTCGGCGCGCCGGAGGGGCCGGGGAGGATGGCGCGGCCGTCGAGCGCGGTCAGGAGGGCCTGGGACTCGGCGGGACCGCAGCCGCGGAGCCGGGGCAGGATCTCGCCGTGCAGGGCCTCGATCACGGGGCGGGTCGCGGGCCAGCGGTGGTCGAGGTCGCGGGGTGAATCGAGGAGCTGCCGCGACAGCCATTCGAGCCGTTCCACGGTGTCGCCATGGGTGCGCCAGGGCTCGGTAAGGCTCATGGCCCAGAGCCCCTTGGGCTGCGGGCCGGTCCAGGGGGCGCCCAAGTCGCAGTCGAGGGGGTCGAAGCCGAGGCCCATGTCCGAGGCCAGCGCGCGCAGGAGCGAGGCGTCGCCACCGTGCCCATCCCGGCGGGGCACCCGGACGAGGGCGAGGGCGAGGTCGCGTTCCTGCTCCCCCCCCGGGCTTTGGCCGAAGATGTGGAGGCCGTCGCGGATCTGCGCTTCCTTGATGTCGCAGAGCCAAGCGTCGAGCGATTGGATGCTGGCTTGATCGAGGGCAGCGGGGTTTTCGGGGAGGCCTGCATCCGCCGAGAGGCCCATGGCCGTGGCCAGGGTGACGATCTCGCGCCGCAGGTAGTCGGCGCGGCGTGGGTCGGTGGCCTGGGCTTGGGCGAGTTCATCCAGCAGCACCTCCAGGTCGCGGAGGGGGCCATAGGTTTCGGCGCGCGTGAGCGGCGGCGTGAGGTGGTCGAGGATGACGGCTGCCGCGCGCCGCTTGGCCTGCGTGCCCTCGCCCGGGTCGTTGACGATGAAGGGGTAGAGATGGGGCAGGGGGCCCAGCGCGATCTCGGGCCAGCAGTCGGCGGACAGGGCCACGGCCTTGCCAGGGAGCCATTCGAGGTTGCCGTGCTTGCCCATGTGGACGAGTGCGTGCGTGCCGAACGCCTCGCGCAGCCAGAGGTAGAAGGCGAGGTAGTGGTGCGGCGGCACGAGGTCCGGGGCGTGGTAGGTCGCCTTAGGGTCGATGTCATAGCCGCGCGAGGGCTGGAGGCCCACGACCGCGTTGCCGAAGCGGTGGACGGAGAGCGCGAAAGCGTCGCCGTCGAGATAAGGATCCTGTTCGGGAGGGCCCCAGCGGTCGGTGACCTGGAGCTTGGTCTCCCAGGGGAGGGTGTCGAACCAGCGGCGGTAGCTTGCCAGCGGCAGGCGCTCGCCCCCCTCCTTGTCCTTGCGGTCGGCGAGCCAGTTCGTCGGCCCGGCGAGGAGGCGGGTCATCAGAGCGTCGCTGTCCTCGGGCGCGGTCACGGCATAGCCCGCGTCGCGGAGGAGCGTCAGCGCATGGACGGTCGCGGCGGGGGTGTCGAGGCCCACGCCGTTCGCGAGCCGCCCATCCTTGTTGGGGTAATTGGCGAGGATCAGAGCCACCTTCCGCTCAGGGGCGGGGGTGTGGCGCAGGCGCGCCCAGTGGGCGGCGAGATCGGCCACGAACCGGATGCGGTCGGCCTTGGGGGCGTAGGTGACGATGGGGCACTGGGTGGCTTCGTCGAAATGCGCCTCGTCCTTGAAGCTCACCGCGCGGGAGAGGAGGCGGCCGTCGAGCTCTGGCAGGGCCACGTTCATCGCGATGTCGGTGGCGGACAGGCCGCGCGTCCCCTCGGCCCACTGCTCCTCGCTGGAGCCGGAGAAGATGACTTGGAGAACGGGGGCGGCGTTGGCCTGCGGACCTGCAAGGGGGTTGTCGCCCGGAGTCTCGGGCGTCCCGACCGCAAAGGAGGTCGCGTTAAGGATGACCGAAGGTGGTGCCTCCGCGAACAGGGCGGCGAGGGTGTCGCGGCTCAGCGGGTCCTTGAGGGAGGCCACGAAGACCGGCAGCGGATTGAGGCCCTGCCGCAGGAGCGCGCGGACGAGATGCGCCACGGGGGCGGTCGCGCCGGACTGCATCAGCGCGCGGTAGAACACGACCGGGACGACCGGGGCCCCCGGCGTCCAGTGGTCCCGGATCGCGGCGAGGTCCGTCTCCCCCATCCCCGGCCAGAACGGGCCGGCCTTGAGGAGCGGCTTCGCGCGCGGGGGGACCTCGGTCCCGTGGAGCATGGAGCGGGCGTGGAGGAGGAAGCGGCGGGCGTTCTCCAGCCCCCCTTCGACGAGGCAGGACCAGAGGGCGGCGTAGTCAGCGTCTGACACCGTGGACAGGGCGCGCAGCTCCTCGTCGGGCTTGTCGTCGCCTGGGAGCGCTACGAAGGGGATGCCCGCGGCATGGAGTGCGGCGGAGTACTGGGCGAGGCCATAGCGCCAGTAGCCGCTGCCCCCCAGGATGCGGGCCACCACAAGGCGGGACCGGGCGGCGCACTGCTCCAGATGCAGGTCCACCGACAGGGGATGCGAGAGGTTCTGAAGGCTCCAGAGCCGGAGCGACGGCGCGTCGGACATGTCCGCGCGGGCGGCGGAGAGGAGCGCGAGTTCGCTGTCGGCCGCGGACAGGACCACGAGGTCGGCCGGGGTCTGGCGGGGATCGACCGGTTGCGCGCCGGTGTCGAGCGCGCCGGGCGTTGCGGCAAGAAGATGCATCAGGGGGCCTCTGGACTATATGGTCCCGCCGGGGCAAGGCTCTGGCCCCTGAAGGAGAGACGGGCATGGCCGATTACAGCAAGCAAAAGAGCGGGAAGCCGCAGAAGAACCGCCCGCCGCACAGCGAGCACAACCAGCCTGGCGGGCCCGCGAACCCGTTCGGGCAGCGCAACGACAAGGCCGCGCTGCTGGAGCGCATGAAAGCCAACGCGCAGAAGGCGAAGGACGAGCCCGCCGCGCCGACCGAAGGCGACGCCTGAGGCCCGGACGGGTCCTGGGCCTGTCCGGCGGGGACGCGTCACAGGCGCTTTTCCATGAAGACGGAGTGCGGCCCTTCCTCGTAGTCGCCGAAGGGCTTGCAGTCCGTGAAACCATGACGGCGGTAGAGGCGGTGGGCCGGATACAGATCGTCGCCGGTCTCCAGCCGCAGGACGGGCAGGCCGGTGGCGCGGGCACGATCCTCCAAGGCGAAGAGGAGTGCCGCGCCGACGCCTGCGCCCCGTGCGGTAGGGTCCACGAACATGGACTTCACCTCGCCATAGGTGTCCATGCGGGCCAGCGCGATGCAGCCCCTGGGTTGGCCGTCGACCTCCGCAATCCAGAAATCGATATGCGGCTGCGCGAGTTCGTCCACCGACAGGTAGTGGTTGTGC
>CADCUU010000327.1 GCA_902805995.1 uncultured Rubellimicrobium sp. | reverse complement strand
GTTCGGGCTTTCGCGCGTGATCTGCACGTCGTGGACGTGGCTTTCGCGCAGGCCGGCGCTCGTGATCTTCACGAACTGGCAGTTGCGGCGCATCTCCTCCACGGTAGCGCAGCCGGTGTAGCCCATCGCGGCGCGCAGGCCGCCCACGAGTTGGTGGATCACCGCATGGGCCGAGCCCTTGTAGGGCACCTGCCCCTCGATCCCCTCGGGGACGAGCTTGTCGGAGGCGGCGTCCTTCTGGAAGTAGCGGTCGGCGCTGCCGCGCGCCATGGCGCCGAGCGAGCCCATGCCGCGGTAGGATTTGAAGCTGCGGCCCTGGTAGAGGATCACCTCGCCCGGGGATTCGTCCGTCCCGGCGATCATGCTGCCCACCATGGCGCAGGAGGCTCCCGCGGCGATGGCCTTGGCGAAGTCGCCGGAATACTTGATGCCCCCGTCCGCGATGACCGGCACGTCGCCCGCAGCTGACGCGGCATCCCTGACGGCGGTCAGCTGCGGCACACCCACGCCTGCGACCATCCGCGTCGTGCAGATCGAGCCGGGGCCGATCCCGACCTTCACCCCGTCGGCGCCTGAATCAATCAGGGCGCGCGTCCCTTCGGCGGTGGCGACGTTGCCGGCGATGACCTGCACCTCGTTGGACAGGGACTTGAGGCGGCTGACGGCGCGGCCCACCCCTTCGGAATGGCCGTGCGCGGTGTCGATTACGACGATGTCGACCCCGGCCTCGACGAGCGCTTGGCTGCGCTCGAACCCCGCATCGCCTACGGTGGAAGCGGCGGCCACGCGAAGGCGGCCTAGCGCGTCCTTGCAGGCCTGGGGGTTCAGGACCGCCTGCTCGCTGTCCTTGAGGGTGAGGAGGCCCGTGAGCTTGCCCTGCCCGTCGGTGATGAGGAGCTTCTCGATGCGCCGCGCCTTCATGAGGGAGCGGGCAGCGTCGAGATCCGCCGGCTCCTGCAGGAGGGCGAGGTTATCGGCGGTCATCATGACGCTGACCGGGGTGCGGTCGTCGCTCGCGAAGCGCATGTCGCGGTTGGTGACGATCCCCACGACGCGGCCCCGGTCGTCCACCACCGGGAAGCCCGTCACGCCGTGGCGGGCCTGGAGCGCCTTGGCGTCGGCGAGGGTCTGGTCGGGGCGCAGGGTGATAGGGGTGTCGACGATGCCGGACACAAAGCGCTTGACCATGCGCACCTCGGCAGCCTGAGCCTCAATGTCCAGGTTGCGATGGATCACGCCGATGCCGCCCGACTGGGCCATGGCGATGGCCATCCGCCCTTCGGTCACGGTGTCCATGGCCGAGCTGAGGAGCGGGATGTTCATTGCGATGCCGCGCGTGACCCGCGTGCGGGTGTCGGCGGTGGAGGGCAGGACCGAGGAGGCCGCAGGCACCAGGAGCACGTCGTCGAAGGTCAGGGCTTCGCGGATTTCCAAGGGATCACCTCCGGCTGTGCTGGGACTGGCGCCCCTTGCCATGGAACGGCGGCTGACGCAAACCACCTGCGGCCTGCCGCAGCCGCTCCATTCCGGGCGCGAGCCGCGTTGTAGAAGTATGCGCCTGCCGATGGAGCATCCCGTGACCCGAGTCCTGCCCGTCCCCTCCCCCGATTCCGATGCGGCCGATGCGCTGGTCGTGTTCACACCATCGGGCAAGCGCGGCCGGTTCCCGCTGGGTACGCCTGTCCTTCAGGCGGCGCGGCAACTGGGCGTGGACCTCGATTCGGTCTGCGGCGGACGGGGCATCTGCTCCAAGTGCCAGATCACGCCGCAGTTCGGGGAGTTCCCGAAGCACGGCGTGACCGTGACCGAGGATGCGCTGTCGGCCTGGAACGCCGTGGAGGAGCGCTACGACCGCATTCGGGGGCTGAAGGAAGGGCGGCGGCTCGGCTGCCAGGCCAAGGTCGAGGGCGATGTCGTCATCGACGTGCCGCCCGAAAGCCAGGTGCACCGGCAGGTCGTGCGCAAGGCGGCGTAGGATGCCGTGATGGTTATGGACCCCGCGACCCATCTGCATTTCGTGGAAGTCGCGCAGCCCGACATGCACGAGCCGCGTGGCGACTTCGAACGTCTGGCCGAGGCGCTGAAGGAGCAGTGGGGCGTGGAGCGCGTGGAGGCGTCGCTGCCCGTGCTGTCACGGTTGCAGACGACGCTCCGCAAGGGGGAATGGCAGGTAACGGTGGCGCTCTGGCGCGGGAACGAGGGGCCGGCGCGGATCCTCGACCTCTGGCCGGGCTTCCATGAGGGGCGGGTCTATGGGCTGGCCATCGACCTCGGGAGCACCACCATCGCGGCGCATCTGACGGATTTGCGGAACGGCACGGTCAAGGCGAGCGCGGGGGTG
The DNA here is from genome assembly GCA_902805995.1 of uncultured Rubellimicrobium sp. GTDB lineage: Bacteria > Pseudomonadota > Alphaproteobacteria > Rhodobacterales > Rhodobacteraceae > Rubellimicrobium. The sequence continues at coordinate 1,087 of CADCUU010000327.1, read as the reverse complement.
ATGAACCCGCAGATCCGCTTTGGCGAGGACCTGATGAGCCGGGTCTCCTACGCCATGATGAACCCGGGCGGCGACAGGGAGATGACCGCCGCCGTCCGGCAGGCCATCGACCGGCTTGCGGAGTCCCTGGCCGCCGAGGCCGGGATCGCGGCGCGCGACATCCTGGAGATCGTGTTCGTCTGCAATCCGGTCATGCACCACCTTCTGCTGGGCATCGACCCGGTGGAGCTGGGGCAAGCCCCCTTCGCGCTCGCGACCTCCGGGTCCATGGAGATCGAGGCGCGGGACCTGAACCTGGGCCATGTGAACGAGGCAGCCCGCGTCTATGTGCTGCCCTGCATCGCGGGCCATGTGGGTGCGGATGCGGCGGCCGTGGCCCTGTCCGAGCGTCCGGATCGGTCCGAGGACCTCGTCCTGACTGTGGATGTCGGCACCAACGCCGAGATCCTGCTGGGGAACACGTCGCGGGTGCTCGCCTGCTCCTCCCCCACCGGCCCGGCCTTCGAGGGCGCGCAGATCAGCTCGGGCCAGCGGGCGGCGCCCGGCGCCATAGAGCGGGTTGAGATCGACCCCGCGACCAAGGAGCCGCGCTTCAAGGTGATCGGGTCGGACCTGTGGTCGACCGAGCCCGGGTTCCCCGACGCCGTCGCCGCGACGGGTGTCACGGGCATCTGCGGGTCCGGCATCATCGAGGCCGTGGCCGAGATGCGGATGGCAGGGTTGCTGGACGCCGGGGGTCTGATCGGGTCGGCAGAACAGGCGGGCACGGCACGGCTGGAGCCGCAGGGGCGAACCCATGCCTATCTCCTCCACGACGGCACGGCGCAGGGCGGGCCGAGGATCAGCGTCACGCAGGGCGACATCCGGGCTATCCAGTTGGCCAAGTCGGCGCTTTATGCGGGCGCGCGCCTCCTGATGGATGAGATGGGCGTGGACAAGGTGGACCGTGTCACGCTCGCCGGAGCGTTCGGCGCGCATATCAGCCCCAAGCACGCCATGGTGCTGGGGATGATCCCGGACGTGCCGCTGGATCACGTGCAAAGCGCTGGCAATGCCGCCGGAACGGGCGCGCGGATCGCGCTCTGCT
>CADCUU010000326.1 GCA_902805995.1 uncultured Rubellimicrobium sp. | reverse complement strand
GTCGCGCAAGCGGCCGGGGCCTTGCGCATTCCTGGTGTGCCAGCGGCGGCGAGGGCCGCTTGTCCGACGACCTTTCAGGGCCGGTTTCGAATCAGAACCTGCCGGAATTCGGGCCTACCGTCTCTCCGACTTGGTCTTGATTCGTCCCACGCCGGGTTTCGACGCGTCGAAGGCCCAGCCCAGCACCAGCACATCGCCATCCATCGCCCCTTTCCCGCCATATTCCTTGCGCCGGTGGCGAGGCCATGAGACCTACTTGAGCGGAGCACGAATCGCTCCGGTTTCGACGTGGCCGTGGCACGTCGCCAGGGACGTTCCGCGATGATGGACCCAAAGGCCGCCGCGAATCGACGCCCCAGACGGGGACGCCGGTCGGGTTCGGCTGCGGGTGTCGATTTCCGCGCGGTCGCGGACAGCCTTCCGCTCCTAGTCCTCGTATTCGATGCTGGGGGCGACTGCGTCTTTGCCAATTCGCGGTTCCAGCAGGTCACGGGCCTCGCGGCCGATTCCTGGCTTGGCCAGGGCTGGGTCGCGGCGATCCACCCGGACGACCGGCCCCATGCCGTTGCCGTCTGGGCCCATGCCCTCGCCGCCTCCGAACCCTTCGAGGCCGAGGTCCGGCTTTGCGCGGCGGAGGGCGACCATGCCTGGCATCTCCTGCGCGCAAGCCCGGACCGCGAGGGGGGGCGTGTGATCCGCTGGGTCGGGCACGCCACGGACATCGACGACCAGAAGCGTTCGGGCGCCGCGCAGACCGCGACGCTTGCCGCGGCGGTGGACCGCAGCGAGGCCGAGCGCCGGGCCGCGCAGGACCTCGCCACGCGCATCGCCGAGGCGACGGCGGACTGCGTCATGACGCTCAGCCCCGACGGGCGCCTGCTGTCGGTGAACGAAGCCGGGCTTCGCGCCATGGAGATCGGCGGCGACGCGCAACTCGGCCGTTCCTGGATCGATGGCTGGCGGCCCACCGGCTACCACCTCGCCGCCCAAGGCTCCGTGGAGGCCGCCCTCGCCGGGCATACGGGGCGTTTCACGGGCCTTTGCCCGACCGCCAGGGGCACGCCCAAATGGTGGGACGTGGTCGTCACCCCGATGCGCGACGCGCGGGGCGGGGTCGAAAGGCTTCTCTGCGTATCCCGCGACATCACCGAGGCGCGCGAAGCCTCCGAGCGCTTCCGCCTCATCGCCGAAACGGTGCGCGAGGTCTTCTATCAGGTGGACCTGCGCTCCCAGAGCGTCACCTATGTGAGCCCAGCCGCTGCCGCCGTGTTCGGCCGGAGCCCCGACGAGATCACCGCCTCGCCCTTGGCCTTCACCGATACGATTCACCCCGAGGACCGGCCCCGCGTCCTGGCCGCCGTGGAGCGTCAGCGCCGGGGGGAGGCCACGCGCCTCGAATACCGCCTCCTGCATCCGGACGGCACGGTGCGCCATGTGCGCGACCTCGCCCATCCGGTCTTTGGAGCGGACGGGAAGCCCGCGCAGATCGTGGGATCGGTCGAGGACATCACGGCGACGCGCGGGCCCACCGTCCCCGATCCGGCCTCAAGCGAGATCGAGGCGCTTTACGCCGCCGCGCCGATCGGGCTGGCCTTTGTCGACACGGACCTCCGCTTCCGGCGCATCAACGCGCGGCTGGCGGAGATGGCGGGTCGCGGCGGCGAGGAGCATCTTGGACGCACGGTGCGGGACGCGGTGCCCGAACTTGCGGACATACTCGAGCCCGTCTTCCGCAGGGTCCTGGACACGGGCCAGCCGGTCCGCGACTTGGAGATGTCCGGCGAGACCCCCGCCTGGCCTGGCGCGACGCGGCATTGGCTGGCCAGCTACGATCCCGTGCGGGCGGGGAATGGGTCGATCCTCGGCGTCCAGGTCTCCGCGGTGGAGATCAGCGACCGCAGGGCCTCCGAGGACGCCGTCCGCCGGAACGAGGAGCGCGTGCGCCTCGCGTTCGAGGCCATTGACGGCATCGTCTACGACTGGGACGCGCGGACCGGCCGGGTGGAGCGCGGAGGCCGCCTGCGCGAGATCACGGGATTCGCCCCCCACGAGGTGCCCTGGGACACCGCCTGGTGGAACGATCGCATCCACCCCGACGATCTAGGCCGGGTGCTGGAGGAGGAGCGGCGGGTCATCGCCGCGGGAGCGCGCCGCATGGCGCTGGAGTACCGTGTGCGCCATCGGGACGGGTGCTGGGTAACCGTGCTCGACCGCAGCGTCGTCCTGTACGGGCCGGAGGGGTTCAGCCGGCTCGTCGGCAGCATTATCGACATCTCCGCCCACAAGGCCGCCGAGGCCGCGCTGCGCGAGAGCGAGCGGCGCTACCGTGCGGTCTTCGAGAATGCAGGGGTCGGCGTCGCCCGGGCGAGCCTCGACGACGGGCGCTGCCTTGAGGTGAACGACGTCGTCTGCCGCATTCTCGGCTACCCGCGCGAGGAGTTGCTGACGCTGCCTTGGCCGGCGATCACCCATTTCGACGACATCGAGGACGACCTCGCGCAGTTCCGCCGTCTTCGGACGGGGGAGATCGACGGCTACGCCATCGAGAAGCGCTACATGCGCAAGACGGGGGAGCCCATATGGGTGCGGCTCAACCTGTCGCTGGCCCGGGACGCCCAGGGCCGCCCGGACTTCGAGGTGGCGGTCGTCGAGGACATCTCGGAGAGGCGGGCCGCCGAGGCCGCGCTGAGAGAGAGCGAGGAGCTGAACCGCCGCATCCTCAAGGCCACGCCGGACTGCATCAAGCTCCTGTCGCTCGACGCCCGGCTGGAGTTCTTCTCCGAAGGCGGGCTTTGCGCGATGGAGGTGGACGACTTCGACAGGCAGCTCCGGGGCTCGGACTGGGTGTCGTTCTGGCAGCCCGCGGACCGCCCCCGGGTCCGCGCCGCCATCGCGGAGGCGCTTCGCGGCGGCACGGGCCGCTTCCGCGGCTTCTGCCGCACCGTCGCGGGCACGCCCAAGTGGTGGGACGTGTCCGTGAACGCGATCATGGACGCGCAGGGGCGGCCCGAGCGGCTCCTGTCTATCTCCCGCGATGTGACGCGGCAGCACGGGGCCGAGGAACGCCTGGCCCTCATCGCCGAGACGGCGGCGCGGCTCCTTGGCGCCAAGGACCCGGCCGCCATGGTCGAGGGGGTCTTCGACCTCGTGGCGGGGCCGCTCCGGCTCGATGCGTTCTTCAACTACCGCGTGACCGAGGACGGCACCCTGACTCTCGCCGCTCATGCGGGGATCGCTGAGGACGCGGCGCGGGACGGCCGGCAGCTTTTGTCGGGGCAGGCGGTCTGCGGCTGCGTGGCGCGGGACAGGGCCCCTGCGCATGTCACGGATATCCAGGCCTCCGACGATCCGCAGCACGCCTTCATCAAGGCGCAGGGCCTCACGACCTATGCCTGCACGCCCCTGATCGTCGGGGACCGGCTCCTGGGAACGCTGGGCTTCGGCCGCCGCTCG
>CADCUU010000325.1 GCA_902805995.1 uncultured Rubellimicrobium sp. | reverse complement strand
CCCAGGGACAGGCGCTCCTTCCAGGAGAAGATTAGGATCGCCAGAGCCACGCCTATGAACCCGCCGTGGAAGGACATGCCGCCTTCCCATAGGATCGGGATCTCCCACGGGTTCTGGAGGTAGTGGCCGGGGCGGTAGAAGAGGACGTAGCCCAGCCGCCCCCCCGCGATAATGCCCAGGATGATCCAGGTGAGGAGCGCTTCGAGCTGCGGCGGCGTCATCGGAGCCTGTCCCCCGGCCCAGAGATGCGGGCGCTTCAGCCCCGCGACGCTGATGCGCCAGCCGATCACGATGCCCACGATATAGGCCAGCGCATACCAGCGCAGCGCAAGCGTCACCCCGAACAGGGTGACCGAGAACACCTCGGGCGAGACGTTGGGGAAAGGAATGCCGGTCATGGCGCCTTTCCTGTGCGGGCCGGGCTGGGGTGTCAACCTTGCGCGCATTTCCCCGCGGCCCCATATCGGCGGGGAACCGAACACCGGAGGCCCCGCGCCATGCAGACCAAGAACAAGATCCTCGACGACCTGTCGCAGCTCATGACCAACGCGATGGGCGTGGCGCAGGGCGCGCGGGACGAGGCGCAGAACGCCGTCAAGTCGGTCGTGGACCGGCTGCTCGCGGACCGCGACCTCGTCACCCGCGAGGAGTTCGAGGCCGTTCGCGCCATGGCCCAGAAGGCGCGGGAGGAGAACGACGCCTTGGCCGCCCGCCTCGCGGCGCTGGAGGCGCAGTCCTCCCACGGCGACGACGATGGTGGCCTGCGGGACCGTCCGGTGACGCCGGGCCTCTGAGGCGCGGGGGTCGTTATCCCCAGCGGTTTTATTTATCCCCAAGAAACTGCTTTACAGACTCGCGCGTAGGCTCACCATATCTCGTAGGGCACGGTGGCTGGCCCACCGGACCTTGAAGCAGGCAACGCGCTTCGGGAGCGGCAATTCCCGGGGCGCCAACGAAGGGGCCCGAGCAATGAGCGTCTCCGAGACATTCCTCGACGAAGGCGAGATTCATCCCATCGACGTGGTCGAGACCATCGCCACGCATTACGACTGGGATTTCGATCGCGTGGCCGAGAACCAGATCGCCATGACCCTTGAGGGCCAATGGCGGAGCTATGCCCTGACGCTGGCCTGGTCCCCGTCCGACGAGACCCTGCGGCTCCTGTGCACCTACGAGCTCGACCCGCCGGAAGGGCGGATGGCGGAGCTTTATGAGCTCCTCAACCACATGAATGACCTCTGCTGGGCGGGCGCCTTCACCTGGTGGGGCGAGGAGAAGCTGGTGGTCTTCCGCTACGGCCTCGTGCTGGCCGGTGACCAGATCGCGTCGCCCGAGCAGATCGACACCATGATCCACGCCGCCCTGATGAGCGCGGAGCGCTTCTATCCGGCGGTGCAGCTGACCGTCTGGGGCGACAAGTCCCCCAAGGCGGCGATGCAGGTCGCCATCGCGGAGGCTTACGGGCGCGCTTGAAGCGCCCCGGCCGTCCCCCTAGGGTCCGCCCGCGACGATGGGGGACGGCATGGCACTGGACGAGGTTGCGGCGCGGGGGCTCGTGCTCCTGGGCTGCGGGAAGATGGGATCGGCGCTTCTGCGCGGTTGGCTGGCCGGGGGGCTGCCGCCCGCTGCGGTCCACGTGATCGAGCCCCGGCCGTCGGACTGGCTGCTCGCCACGGGCGTGGCGGTGAACGGTCCGCTGCCCGAGGCGCCCGCCGTGGCGCTAGTCGCCGTCAAGCCGCAGATGATGGGCGAGGCGCTGCCCGCGATGGTGTCGCTCGGCGGCGGGCGGACGCTGATCCTGTCCATCGCGGCGGGAACCTCGCTGAGAGCCTTCGAGGCGGCGTTCGGGGCCGGCACGCCGGTCGTCCGCGCCATGCCCAACACGCCCGCCGCCATCGGTCGGGGGATCACCGCTATCATCGGGAATGACCAAGCGACGGACGCGCAGCTGGCGCTGGCAGAGGCGCTGCTGCTCGCCGTGGGCGAGGTCGTGCGGCTCGACTCCGAAGGACAGATGGACGCGGTGACAGCCGTGTCGGGGTCCGGACCTGCCTATGTCTTCCACCTCATCGAAGCACTGGCTGAGGCCGGAGAGGCCGAGGGGCTGTCGCCCGAACTGTCCCTGCAACTCGCCCGCGCGACGGTCGCCGGGGCTGGCGCCCTCGCACAGGAAACAGGCACGGACCCCGGCCAGTTGCGCCGCGACGTGACCTCGCCCAATGGGACGACGCAGGCAGGGCTTGGGGTCCTGATGAACGAGGCTGCGGGCCTGCCGCCCCTGATCCGCCGGACGGTGCGGGCGGCAGCGGCGCGCAGCGAAGAACTGGGACGCTCATGACCGACCAGATCACCTTCGACGACTTCCTGCGGGTTGATGTCCGCGTGGGCCGCATCACGCGGGCCGAGCCCTACCCGGAGGCGCGGAAGCCCGCGATCAAGCTTTGGATCGATTTCGGGCCCGAGATCGGGGAGAAGCGCTCCTCCGCCCAAATCACCGTGCACTATGCGCCCGAAACGCTGGTAGGGCAGGAGGTGCTGGCCGTGGTAAACTTCCCGCGCCGCCAGATCGGCAAGTTCATCTCCGAGGTGCTCGTGCTGGGCGTCCCGGACGAGAACGGGGCCGTGGTGCTGGTCCAGCCGAGCTTAGAGGTGCCTGTGGGGGGGAGGCTGCATTGAGGCTCCTTGTCACCCGGCGATTGCCCGACGCCAACATGGCCTTTGCCGCCGAGCGGTTCGACACCGTCTTCCGCGAGGAAGATCGGGGCATGACCCCGGAGGAGGCGGGCGCGGCGCTGCGGGACTTCGACGCGATCATCCCCACCCTGGGGGACGCCTTCACGACGGCGGCGTTCGGGGGCGGGCCGGTCCGGTGCAAGATTCTGGCGAATTTCGGCGTGGGCGTGAACCATATCGACGTCGTGGCGGCCAGGGCTGCGGGCGTCACCGTGACGAACACGCCCGGCGCGGTGACGGACGCCACGGCCGATATCGCGATGATGCTGATCCTCATGGCGTGCCGCCGCGCGGGCGAGGGGGAGCGGATGCTCAGGGCCGGGCAGTGGACCGGCTGGGCGCCGACGCAGATGCTCGGGACTCATCTGACTGGCCTGACCGTGGGCATCGTCGGCATGGGGCGGATCGGGCAGGCGGTCGCGCGGCGCTGCCACTACGGCTTCGGGATGCCGGTCATCTACTACAACCGTTCGCCCAAGGCGGTGGACCTTCCGGCGCGGCAGGTGGATTCGCTGGACGAACTGATGCGGACCGCGGACGTGGTCGTCGTCGCGGTGCCGGGCGGGGCGGAGACTCGGGGCCTCATTGGCGCGGCGGAGATCGGGGCGATGAAGCGGACCGGGTTCCTCGTCAACATCGCGCGCGGCGACGTGTTGGACGAGGAGGCGCTGATCGACGCGTTGGAAGACCACCGGATCGCCGGGGCGGGGCTCGACGTCT
>CADCUU010000324.1 GCA_902805995.1 uncultured Rubellimicrobium sp. | reverse complement strand
AAGAAAGGGAGAACCCTCGGGGATGCGGGCCTCGGTCGAGTATTCCTCGATGTTAAAGGCCGCTTCCATGGACGCGCCCGCCACGCGGCGGACCGGCAGCACCCGGTAGCCCACGGACAAAAAGACAAGGCCAGCCAGTGCGATGACGATCCCCACGGGCGTGTAGTCGAACATGCCGAAGGGCTCTCCCGTGAGGTCCTCGCGCACCTTGGAGACGAGGATGTTGGGCGAGGTGCCGACCAGCGTGACGATGCCCCCTATGAGCGATCCGAACGCCATAGGCATGAGGAGAAAGGACAGCGGCGTCCCCGTCCGGCGGGAGACCTGCGCCGCCACGGGCATGATCATGGCCAGCGCGCCCACGTTCTTGGTCACCATGCTGAGGAGCGTCACGGCGCCGGCCAGCGCGGGCACCTGCGTCTGCGGGCCGCGCAACCGACGCAGGAGGGGGCGCATCGCCGTCTCCACCGCGCCCGAACGGGCCACCGCGGCCGAGACGAGGAGCGCGCTCGCGACGATGATGACCACGTCGTCACCGAAGCCGGAGAATGCTTCCTCCGCAGGGACGATGCCCAGCGCCACCCCCCCGATGAGCGCCAGCACCGCTACGAGGTCGTAAGGGAGGCGGCCCCAGATGAACAGACCGATGGTCACGGCCATGAGGCCGAAGGCGAAGGCTTGGTCGAGCGTCACGGTCGCCTCGGGTTGGGAGGGGCGCTTCGGAACAAGGGGGCGGGGCAGAGGTTCCCCCGTCTCCTGCAACGTGATGGGGGACGCGATGGCGGGTCTCGACCTTCTCGGCCGGCTCTTCGCGCGCGCGGGCAACCGTGACGGCCAGTTCCGCGCGCTGGAGCCCGCCGCGCTTGATCTCGCGCCTGTCCCCGCGCCCGGACCAGCCAGCGACGCCGGGCTGGACCTTCGGGTCGCCGTGGCCACCAAGCTCCTCGACGGCTGGCTCAATAACCGTCAGCAGACGCTGGTGCCGCATACCTTGAACTTCCGGGCGCTGTCGCCCGACGAGGCGCGCCTCCTCCTCGGCGTCATGGCGGCGGCGGCGCAGGCCGACGGGCAGGTGGACCCCCGCGAGGCGCGGCAGCTTCCGCTGGCCCTGGAACGGGTCGGGGCCGGAGAGGCCGAGGTGCGGGAGATCGCGCGCCTGCTCGGTGAGCTGCAACCCCTCGCGGAGCTTCTGGCGGGCGTGCAGGAGGCGGGGCTCGGCGCCCATGCCTATGCCGCCGCGTGCCTCGCCATCAACCGGCGGGGCCGGGCGAACCGCGCCTTTCTCGGCTATCTCGGCGCGCGGCTGGGCCTCGTCCCCGACATCACCGCAGCGCTGGAGCGGCGCTACAGGGCCTGAGGCTCCTCGGTGATGCCCCGCAGCGCCTCCTGAACCGGGCCGCTGTCCACGAGGAGGTGCCGCGCGAGGTCCGACATGGTGATCCAGCCCAGCACCCGCCCTTCGGCATCGCGCACGGCAAGACGGCGGATATGGTGAGCGGCCATCAGGTCCATCGCGGCCTGAAGCGTGTCCTCCCCTCCGCAGCCGATCACGGGGCGCGAGGCCACGTCGCGCACGGGGGTGTCGGCCCCCCTCCCCTCGGCCACCACGCGGTAGAGGATGTCGCGGTCGGTCACGATCCCGTCCAGCTCCGCCGCCGTGCCGATCGGCAGCGCGCCCACATCGAGCTCGCCCATCAGCTCCGCCGCCTCCTGCACGGTGGCATCGGCTGCAATGAACTCCACATGCCGGGTCATGAGGTCCGCGACCCTCATGCCGCGGCCCCGAGCGCGGCGTCGATCTGGGAAAGGAGCCGGGAGAAGTCCACGGGCTTGGGGTGGTAGTCGTCACAGCCCGCGGCCAGCGCCTGCTCCCTGTCGCCCGCCAGCGCATGCGCGGTCAGCGCGATGATCGGGATGCCGGAGGTCGAGGGGTCGGCCTTCAGCTCCCGCGCAACGGTCCAGCCGTCCTTGATCGGCAGGTTCATGTCGAGAAGGATCACCTCGGGCCGTGTGTCGCGGGCAGAGGCGAGCCCCGCCTCCCCGTCATGGGCCAGCACCACCTCGTGCCCCCGCCGACCGAGCCTGCGGGACAGAAAGTCCCAGATCTCCGGCGTGTCCTCGACCAGCAGAAGCCTCGCCATCAGGTCGTCCCCCCGTGTTGTCCCTTACCCGCCCGCTCCGCCGCAATGCGACGAAGCTCGGCCAGCAGGTCGTCAACGCTGTCCTCCCCCGTCTGGATCACCTGCCGCACGCGATCCCGGAGCCGCGACCGCTCCTCGGCCGGCAGCCCCCCTTCCGTCAGCGCGATCACCGGGATCGCCCGCAGCGCGGCGTCCCGGCCCAGGTCGCGCAGGAAGGCGAAGCCGCCAACCTCGGGCTGCTCCAAGTTCACCAGGAGGAGGTCGGGCCGCCAGTCGGCCATGAGCCGCCGCGCGCCCTCGGCGTCGGGTGCGTCCGCCGCCTCCCAGCCCTCGGTCGAGAGAAGCTGCGCCAACTCGGCCCGCGCGGCCGGGTCGCCCTCGACCACAAGGGCAAGGCCGGGGGAGGACGGGCGGCGGTGGCGGTCCAGGGCGGCCTTGAGGCGGGTCCAGTCCACCGGCTTGATCAGGTAGTCGGCCGCCCCCAGCGAATAGGCCAACCCCTTTTCGCGCACCATGGAGATCATGATGACCGGGATCTCGGCCACCTCCGGGTCGGACTTCAGCGCCGACAGCACCGCCCAGCCGTCCATCCGCGGCATCATCACGTCGAGGAGGATGGCCGAGGGTTGCAGGTCCCGCGCCATGGCGAGCCCCGCCTCCCCATCATGGGCCACCGCGACCGCGAGGCCGTCGCGGCCCAGGAAGCGGGTCAGGAGCTCCCGCATATGCGGGTCGTCGTCGATCACCAGGACCTGCTCGGGCCGGGGCTCCAAGGTCGGGGCTGGCGCCTCCTCCGGCGGGGGGGTGGCGTCGGCGGGAAGGGTCAGGGTGAAGGTCGTCCCCTGCCCCTCCTCGCTCTGGACGGCGATGTCGCCGCCCAGCATCCCGGCAAAGGCACGGGTGAGAGCGAGGCCCAGGCCCGTGCCGCCGAACCGGCGGGTCGTCGACACGTCAGCCTGAGTGAAGCGCTGGAACAGCCTGGCCTGCTGGTCGGGCGTCATGCCGATCCCGGTATCCGACACGCGGAACAGGAGCCGGTCGCCCGCACGCTCCACCGCCAGCGTGACCTCGCCCGCTTCGGTGAACTTGGCCGCGTTGGACAGGAGGTTGAACAGGCACTGCCGCAACTTCACCGGGTCGGACCGCATCGCGCCCAAACCTTCTGGCAGATCCGCCACGAACCGGTTGTCCTTCTTGGCCATGAGGCTTTCGACCGTGTCGCAGACCTCCCGTACGAGGGGGGCGACCTCGAACGGCTCGACCTCGACTTCCATCTTCCCGGCCTCGATCTTGGAAAGGTCCAGCACGCCGTTGAT
>CADCUU010000323.1 GCA_902805995.1 uncultured Rubellimicrobium sp. | reverse complement strand
AGGGGCGCCAGGGCGCGGGCGGAGACGACGGAGGCCCCCTGCGGTGGCGCGGCCTCGACCCGCTGGTCGAGGACGGTGGCGGAGAGGGCCAGTTCGCGGATCGCGGTGCGCAGGAAGGCGCATTTGCGGCCGTCGGATTCGATCAGCGTGACGTGGGGGGTGCGGGCCTCGGCCGCGAGGACGGCGATGACGAGGCCGGGGAAGCCGCCGCCGGAGCCGAGGTCGGCCCAAGTCTTTGAGCCCTCTGGCATGAGGGGCCAGAGCTGGGCGGAGTCGGCAATGTGGCGCGTCCAGAGGTCGGGAAGGGTGGAGGGCGCGATCAGGTTGATCTTTTCCGTCCAGCGGCGGACGAGCGCCTCCAGGGCCACGAACCGGTCCAGCGGCGCAGGCGGCAGGTCAAGGCCGGGGAGATCGCGGGCCTGGCTCATGCCGCGAGGTCGTCCGAGCGCTTCCGGAGGCGGGCGGAGAGGAGCAGGAGAGCGGAGGGGGTCATGCCGTCGATCTCGGCCGCGTGGCGCAGGGAGGCCGGGCGGGCGCGTTCAAGCTTCTGGCGCAGTTCGATGGAAAGGCCGGGGACCGCGCCGTAGTCGAAATCGGCGGGAAGGCGGGTGGCTTCCTCGCGCTTGAGCTGGGCGATGTCGCGGTCCTGCCGGTCGAGATAGGTGGCGTATTGCGCCTCTCGCTTGAGCTGGGCGGCGATGGCGGGCGCAGGGAGGGGCAGGTCGGGGTCGAGGGCGGCGAGGTGGTCCCAGGTCGCGTCGGTGAGGGCGAGGGTCTGGAGGCCGTCGCGGGACTCGCCGTCGGGGTTCAGGTTGAGCCCGGCGTTCGCGATGCGGCGCGCGGTGTAGCGGCGGGCGCGGAGGTCGGCGCGAGCGGTCTCCAAAGCCTCCACCTTGTCGGAGAATGCGGCCCAGCGGGTGTCGCCGACGCAGCCCCAGTCGCGGCCTTGGGCCGTGAGGCGCTGGTCGGCGTTGTCGATGCGCAAGGACAGGCGGAACTCGGCCCGCGAGGTGAACATGCGGTAGGGCTCCGACACCCCGCGCGAGGTGAGGTCGTCGATCATGACGCCGATGTAAGATTCGGCGCGGCTGAACTCGGCTGGGGCATCGCCCTGGGCGGCGCGGGCGGCGTTGAGGCCGGCGACCAAACCTTGCGCGGCGGCTTCCTCGTAACCCGTGGTGCCGTTGATCTGGCCGGCGAGGTGGAGGCCGGGGAGGGCCTTGACCTCCAGCGAGAGGGACAGGGCGCGCGGGTCCACGTAGTCGTATTCGATCGCGTAGCCGGGCTGCGTGATGACGGCGTTCTCCAGCCCCTCGATGGAGCGGACGTAGTCCTCCTGCACCTCGGCGGGGAGGGAGGTGGAGATGCCGTTGGGGTAGACGGTCGGGTCGTCGAGGCCTTCGGGTTCAAGGAAGACCTGGTGGGAGTCCTTGTCGGCGAAGCGGACGACCTTGTCCTCGATCGAGGGGCAGTAGCGGGGGCCCACGCCCTGGATGTGGCCGCCATACATGGCCGAGCGGTCGAGGTTCGCGCGGATGATGTCGTGGGTGCGGGCGTTGGTGTGGGTGATGCCGCAGGCGACCTGGGGAACGACGGGGGCGTCGGACAGGTAGGACAGCATCACGGGGTCGGCGTCGCCGTCCTGGGATTCGAGCCGGTCCCAGGCGATGGTGCGGCCGTCGAGGCGCGGAGGCGTGCCGGTCTTGAGGCGGCCCATGGGGAGGTTCAGGCCGTAGAGGCGGTCGGCGAGGGCCTTGGACGGAGGCTCGCCCACGCGGCCGCCGGGGCGGGAGCGGTCGCCCACATGGATCACGCCGTTGAGGAAGGTGCCGGTGGTCAGGACCACGGCGCGGGCGGCGAGGCGCGAGCCGTCGCCCAAGATCACGCCCGTGACGCGGCCGTTCTCGACGAGGAGGTCGGCAGCCTCGCCCTCCACCAGCGTCAGGTTCGGGCAGGCGGCGAGTTCGGCTTGGACCGCCTCACGATAAAGTTTGCGGTCGGCCTGGGTGCGGGGGCCCTGGACGGCGGGGCCCTTGGAGCGGTTGAGAAGGCGGAACTGGATGCCCGCGCGGTCCGCCATGCGGCCCATGATGCCGTCGAGGGCGTCCACCTCGCGCACGAGATGGCCTTTGCCGAGGCCCCCGATGGCGGGGTTGCAGGACATCACGCCCACGGAGGCGAGCTTTAGGGTGAGGAGCGCGGTGCGGGCGCCGGCGCGCGCGGAGGCATTAGCGGCCTCGCAGCCGGCATGGCCGCCGCCCACCACGATGACGTCGAAATCATGTGCGCCATGTTTCACGTGAAACACTCACTTGCCGATGCAGAAGCTGGAGAAGATCTCGCCGAGTATATCCTCCACCCCGACGCGGCCCACAAGGGCGTCGAGTTGGCGCAGGGCGGCGCGGAGGGTTTCGGCGGTGATCTCCTCCGGGGTGTCGGTCTCGATCAGGGCGCGGGCCTCATCGAGCAGGGCGGCGGTAGCGAGCATGGCGCGGGCGTGGCGTTCGCGCAGGCCGACGCCGAGGCCCAGGGTGCGGCTGGCCAGGCGTTGGCCGATCTCGGCTACGAGGGCGTCGATGCCCTGTCCGCTGCGGCCGGAGATGGCGAGGTCGGCGGTGTCGGGGTCCTCCGGGGTGGCGAGGTCGGCCTTGGAGCGGACCACGAGGTCGTCAGGGCTGGGCGTGGGCGCGGGCTCGCCGGGGAGGAGGAGATGGACGCGAAGATCGGCGCGGGCGGCGCGCTGCTTTGCACGTTCGATGCCGATGGCCTCCACGGGGTCCTGCGCCTCCCGCAGGCCGGCGGTGTCGAGGAGCGTCACAGGAAGGCCGCCCAAGTCCATCCGGACCTCGATCACGTCGCGGGTGGTGCCGGCGATCTCGGAGGTGATGGCGGCTTCACGGCCCGCGAGGCGGTTGAGGAGCGTGGATTTTCCGGCATTCGGGGGGCCGACGATGGCGACCTCGAAGCCTTCGCGCAGGCGTTCGGCGATGCGGGCGCCCTGGGCCTCGTGGCGCAGCTCCGCCGTCAGGGTGGTGGTGAGGGTCAGGACCTCGGGAAAGACATTCTCGGGCACGTCCTCCTCGGCGAAGTCGATTACAGCCTCGACAAGGGCCACGGCGCGGAGAAGGCGGGCACGCCAGTCCTCAGCCTTTTGGCCGAGCGCGCCGGAGAAGACGCGGAGGGCCTGGCGGCGCTGGCCTTCGGTTTCGGCGTCGATGAGGTCGGCGAGGCCTTCGACCTGGGGGAGGTCGAGGCGGCCGTTTTCGAGGGCGCGGCGGGTGAACTCGCCGGCCTCGGCGGGGCGGAGGCCGGATTGGGCGCGCAAGGTCCGAAGGAGGGCGGCGACGACGGCGGGGCTGCCGTGGACGTGAAGCTCGGCCACGGCTTCGCCGGTGAAGCTACGGCCGGGGGCGAAGGTAAGGACGAGGGCCTGGTCCAGGGGCTCGCCCGCGGGATCGCGAAG
>CADCUU010000322.1 GCA_902805995.1 uncultured Rubellimicrobium sp. | reverse complement strand
CATGGCCGCGTCGAGAGCCCCGCCGTGGTCGCGGGGCGGAGCGGGCGACGCGCCATCATCGGCGGTGGAAGCGCGGGCCGTCATGCCTCCTCCGGCAGCGGGGGGTGGCGGGTGACGAAGTGGCCCTTCACCGGCTGCGGCCAGAGCTTGTAGGGCACCTGTCCCGTGGCGCTTTCGGCATGGAGAGCGGCCCAGGCGACGATGGCCTCCGCGGCCTCTGGCGTGGGGTCGAAGCGGCCCAGCGTGTAGTTCAGCTTGCCGAAGGCCTGCACCGCGACATTGCAGCCGTGGTCGCAGCCCATGAGGCAGGACGTCCGGCGGGTGCGGACGGGGCCGCCCTCGGCCGCGGCCTCCACTAGGGCGGCGAGGCTCGCGCCCGGAGGCTCAGGGGCGCCGTCGGCGGGGCCGGGCCAGCCCTCGCGCTTGCAGGTGTCGCAGATGGTGATCCAGGTGGCCATGGCCTGGCGTTGAACCGGATTCCCGGGGCCCCGGCAAGGGCCGTCAGACGGCGCCGAGCCCCTCGCGCCCATGTGGGGCCATGAGGTCGAGGTCCGGCCCGATAGGGACGATCCGGGTCGGGTTGATGCGGTCGTGGCTGTAGTAGTAGTGGCGCGCGATATGGTCGAGGTGAACGGTCCCCGCCACGCCCGGCGTCTGGAACAGGTCGCGGGTGAAGCCCCAGAGGTTCGGGTACTCCATCAGCTTGCGCCGGTTGCACTTGAAGTGCCCGTGATAGACCGTGTCGAAGCGGACGAGCGTGGTGAAGAGGCGGATGTCGGCCTCGGTCATCCGGGGGCCCATCAGGAAGCGCTGGCGCGACAGCCGCTCCTCCAGCCAGTCCAGCGTGTCGAAGAGGTCGCGCACGGCCCGGTCGTAGGCACCTTGCGAGGTGGCGAAGCCCGCGCGGTAGACGCCGTTGTTGACCGTGTCGTAGATCCGGGCGTTCACGGGCTCGATCCCCTCCCGTAGGTCCTCGGGCCAGAGGTCGAGGTCGTTGCCCGTCACGGCGTCCCAGGCGGAGGTCATCATGCGGATGATCTCGGACGATTCGTTGCTGACGATGGTCCGACGTTCCTTGTCCCACAGGACCGGCACGGTGACCTTGGTGGAGGCCTGGGGGTCCGCGGCGAGGTAGACGTCGCGCAGGAAGGGCAGGCCCATCAGCGTGTCGCCGGTCGCGCCAGGGAAGTCGGTGGAGAAGGTCCAGCCGTCGCCCAGCATGTCGGGGCTGACCACCGAGACGGAGATGTGGGGCGACAAGCCCTTCAGCTCCCGCACGATCATGGTCCGGTGCGCCCAGGGGCAGGCATGGCTCACGTATAGGTGGTAGCGGCCGGATTCGGGGGCGAAGCCGCCCTCGCCCGAGGGGCCGGGGGCTCCGTCCGGGGTGACCCAGTTGCGGAAGACGGAGGCCGGCCGGTCGAAGGCGCCGTCCTTGATGCGCGCCACGGGGGCGTCCACCCAGACGCCGTTCTCCAGATGCGCCATGACCTGTCTCCCCCTGGGGTTGCCTGGACCGGGACCTAGCCGATGGGATGGGCGGGGAAAGGCGCAGGGGCTGCGCGGGCGCGCACAGGGTGTCGCATTCGGGCGGGGGCGCGCCGTTTCCCCCTTGGCGGGCCGGGTCGCTCCGCTGTAGGAGGGCCGCAGACGAAGCCCCGCGGGGCCGGACAGGTGGCGCGACGGGGGACAGACCCAGACCGGGGGTTCCTGGCGCGCGTCGTCGATGGGGGTCCCTCCCTGCGCCCGGCACTCCGCCCCATGACCGGACGCCTGACCGATGCGCAACCATCTTTCCCTTCTGTTCCTGATGGCCCCGCTTCCGGCGCTGGCCCATGTCGGGCATCTCGACGTCGTGGAGGGGCACGACCACTACATCGCGGCCTGGGCGCTGCTCGCGGCCATCGCGGGCTCGCTCTGGCTGATCCGGGCCGAGATCAAGGCCCCGCGCAAGCCCAAGGCCAAGCGTCCCAAGGACGGCGGGGCCGGCGCGTGAGCGGGCGGGTCGGCGTCCTTCTCTGCGGCCATGGCTCACGCGATGCGGGGGCGGTGGCGGAGTTCGCCGAGCTTGCGGCGCAACTGCCGGGGACGCTGCCCGCCGACTGGCTCGTGGAGCATGGCTATCTCGAATTCGCCAATCCCGTCCTGCGCGACGGGCTGGAGGCGCTGAAGGCCAAGGGCGCGGACCGGATCCTCGCCGTGCCGGGAATGCTGTTCGCGGCGATGCACGCCAAGAACGACATCCCGACCGTGCTGTCGACCTGGTCCGCCAAGTCCGGCGTGGCGGTGAGTTATGGCCGCGAGCTGGGCGTGGACCCCAAGATGGTGGCCGCCGCCGCCGCCCGCGTGCGTGAGGCGCTGGCCCGCGCCGATGCGGAGCGTGGCCCCGTGCCGCTGCACGAGACCTGCCTCGTGGTGATCGGGCGGGGCGCGTCGGACCCCGACGCCAACGCGAACGTGTCCAAGGTGGCGCGCCTCCTGTGGGAGGGGCTGGGGCTGGGCTGGTGCGAGGTCGGCTATTCCGGCGTGACATTCCCGCTGGTGGAGCCCTGCCTGACCCATGTTGCGCGGCTGGGCTACCGGCGCGTCGTGGTGTTCCCCTATTTCCTGTTCACCGGCGTGCTGGTGGACCGCATCTACGGCTTCACCGACCGCGTGGCCGCCGCCCATCCCGGCATCGAATGGATCAAGGCGGGTTATCTGGGCCTGCACCCGGAGGTCCTGCGCACCTTTGCCGAACGCGCGACCGAGCAGATCGACGGCGTGCCGCCGCCCAACTGCCAGATGTGCAAGTACCGCACGCAGGTCCTGGGCTTCGAGGCCGAGGTGGGCGCGCCGCAGGAAAGCCACCACCATCACGTCGAAGGGCAGGGCGCCTCGGCCCCGGGCTCCAACGTGGCGGACTGCAAGCTCTGCGACGACTTCTGCACGGGGCTGTGCCGGCTCAAGCTGACCGCGGAGCCTGCGAACTCGCTCGGCCATCTGGGCGGGGGGGCGTTCCATAGCCATGGCGACGGGCAGGTTCACTGGCACGGGGCGGACGGACACCATCATCACGGGCACGATCATGGACACGGGCATGACCACGACCACGGGCACAGCCATCCGCGCTACCCGCACGAGGATCATCCGCTGGGGCCACTGAGCGCTCTTTCGACTCTCAAGACGCGCTAATCCTTTACGGCCTTGAACTCTTCAGGGGACGCGGCGCGCGCAGGCCCCTTTCCCCACCTCCTCGTTCGGAAGGCTCACGCTTGCGCGATTACCTCAAGGACCCGGCCGCCATCTACGCCGAAAGCTTCGCCACCGTCGCGCGCGAGGTTCGGCTGGATCGCTTTCCCGAGGATCTCCGCCCGCTGGTGACGCGGGTGGTCCACGCTTGCGGCATGGTGGAGGTCGCGGACCGGCTGGCCTTCTCGCCCGATGCGGGGGAGTCCGGGCGCGCGGCGCTGGCCGGGGGGGCG
>CADCUU010000321.1 GCA_902805995.1 uncultured Rubellimicrobium sp. | reverse complement strand
TAACCGCTTCGGGAGCCTATAGTCTAAGATGCAGAATATATCCTGGGCCAACCGGGTGTTCGCAAGGGAGGTATATATGACAGCACGCTCGACCCTATGGGCCGCCGCCTCGGCGCTGGCCTTTGCTCTGCCAGTTGTTGCGCAGGAGGCTACCGATGCCCCGGCCGAGGGCGGACCCCAAGATATTGCGACCGTGGTGAAGATCTCGGGGATACAGTGGTTCAACCGCATGGAGGAGGGTGTCAAGCAGTACGCTGCCGATACGGGCAATAACGCCTTCCAGGTTGGCCCCGCGCAAGCTGACCCGCAACAGCAGGCAGCGCTGATTGAGGACATGATCGCCCAAGGCGTGGATGCCATCGCCGTCGTGCCCATGTCGCCCGAGGCGCTCGAGCCCGTTCTGGGCCGTGCGCAGGAGGCGGGGATCGTTGTCATCTCGCACGAGGCTGCCAGCCAGCAGAATGTGTCCTACGACATCGAGGCGTTCAAAAACGAGGACTTCGGAGCGACCCTGATGGAGAACCTCGCCCAATGCATGGAAGGTGTCGGCAAGTACGCTGTCTTTGTAGGTTCGCTGACCTCCCAAACCCACAACCAGTGGGTGGATGGCGCCGTAGCCTACCAAGAGGCCAACTACCCGGACATGGAACTCGTTGGCGACCGCAACGAGACCTTTGACGACCAGCAGCAGGCCTATGCCGCGGCGCAGGAGGTCCTCCGTGCCAACCCCGACATCAAAGGGATGCAGGGCTCTGCCTCCACAGACGTAGCAGGCATTGGCCTCGCTGTGGAGGAGCGTGGGGTTGAGGACTCGACCTGCGTGGTAGGTACCTCGCTGCCGTCCATCGCTGGCCAGTACATCGAGACCGGAGCCATAGACATGATCGGCTTCTGGGATCCGTCCCTCGCCGGTTACGTGATGAATACTGTGGCTAGCATGGTCATCAACGGTGAGGAGGTGGCCGACGGAATGGACCTAGGCCAGCCGGGCTACGAGGCGGTGTCGCTGGACGGCAAGGTGATCTACGGCCAGGCTTGGGTCGAGGTGACCAAGGATAACTTGGCGGACTACCCCTTCTGATCCGAACGGACTGCGGGAGCGGTAGCCTGCTCCCGCTCCTTAATCCCGGGACAGCCATGGCTGAACGATCGCCTCTGGTCCGCATGACGGGCGTTACCAAGACTTATGCTGGTATTACCGCCTTGGCGGACGTGGACTTCACTGTCCATGCCGGCGAGGCCGTCTGCCTCGCAGGCGAGAATGGCAGCGGAAAGTCCACCCTTATCAAGCTGCTCGCGGGCGTAGAACAGCCCAACCTAGGAACGATCGAAGTAGACGGCATCCTCCATCCGGCGATGACTCCGTCTGCTGCCGCTGCCGCGGGGATCGCTGTCATCTTCCAGGACTTCTCCCTCTTCCCTAACCTGTCTGTGGCCGAGAACATCGCCTTTAGTGCCGAATTGTCGGCAGGCGTTAAGCTGTTCCGGGGCCGGCATGTCCAAGCGCTCGCGCAGCGCACGCTCGAACGTGTGGGCGTGCAGATGGATCCATTCGCTAAAGTGGAGCGCCTGCCTGTGGCACACAAGCAGCTCGTCGCTATCTGCAGGGCTCTGGCCTCTGAAGCCCGCCTGATCGTGATGGACGAGCCCACCACTGCGCTGACAGATCGCGAGGTCCGTGCCCTTCTCGCGATCATCCGCCGCCTCAAGGCGGACGGCGTGGCAGTGATTTTCGTTAGCCACAAGCTGGCCGAAGTGCTGGAGGTGTCCGAGCACGTAGTCGTCCTACGCAACGGCCGCAAGGTCGCCGAGGGGCCCGCATCGGAGTTCGACGCCCGCAGCCTCACCCACCATATGACTGGCCGCGATCTGACGGTGTCCGGCCCCGTGCCGCTGGACGCGGCAGCCCCGGTGCTGTTGACCGTGGACGGCCTGAGCAAACCTGGCGCCTTCCAGGACGTAAATTTCACGCTTCGGGCCGGAGAAGTCATGGGCATCTCCGGCCTTCTGGGTTCGGGGCGCACTGCCTTGGCCAAGGCCCTTTTCGGGCTCGTAACGCCCGATAGCGGCCGCGTCACCCTGGATGGCCGGGAGGTACCGCTCGGGAACCCCGTTGGCGCTGCGGAGGTCGGGATTGGCTATGTCCCCGAGGACCGCCTGACGGAGGGGCTCTTCCTCACCCAGTCAATTTTGCGTAACGTCGGAGTTGGCCGGGTGGAGGCCCATGCGCGCGGCCCCCTCCTTGATCTCGATGCTCTTGCCGCCGAGGCCCGCGACTGGCTCGTCAGGCTCCGGGTCAAGGCGCCCGATCCCGCTGCGGCAGTTCGCTCGCTTTCCGGGGGCAACCAGCAGCGAGTCGTGCTCGCCCGGTGGCTCGCGCGAGCTCCGCGTGTCCTTATTCTTAACGGCCCTTCTGTCGGCGTCGATGTCGGCTCAAAGGCCGAGATTCACGCCATCATCGCTGAGCTCGCCACGCAGAAGCTCGGCGTGATCGTTATCTCCGACGATTTGCCGGAGCTCTTGGCCACCTGCCACCGCATACTTGTGATGGTGGAGGGCCGCATCGTCGAGGACATCGCCAGCGCGGACGCCACCGAAGACGGTCTAGCCCGGAGGCTCGCGTCGTGACCAATCTCCTGTCCCGCAACGAGACCCTGGTTGCCGGCATTATTTTCGCCTTCTGCTTGGTGGGAGCGATGGCCGACCCCAACTTCCTGTCCCTACCGACCCTCATGGATCTACTGCGGGCTGGGATCGTGCTGGGCATCCTCGCCGTCGGCGTGCTGGTAGTGCTCATCTCCGGCGGTATCGATGTCAGTACGACCTCGCTCGCCATCGTCGCGCTCTACGTAACGACGCTCCTCGTCCAGAACCTCGTGCCGGAGCTCGGCTGGCCTCTAGCCTTTTTGGTCGCCACACTCGTGGGAGCCGCCCTGGGCACCGTCAACGGCGTCCTCATCGCGGGCTTCGGCTTGCCTACGTTAATAGTGACACTGGGCACGCTGTCAGTTTTCCGTGGCTTTCTCCTTACCTTCGTGGGAGACGACCTGATCTCGAATCTGCCCCGCGGCCTACGCGACTTCTCGCGCGCCATGATGATCCGGGGCGAGAACGCTGATGGCTCCTTCTACTCGCTCCCATGGGCCTTCGCTTTCCTTGTGGGTGTCGTACTGCTCACCTGGTTCCTACTTTACCGCACAATGCTCGGCCGGCAGGTCTTCGGCATCGGCGGCTCGCTCGAGAGCGCGCGCCGGATCGGCATCCCCGTCCGGCAGGTTCAGTTCCTAGTGTTCGTTTATGTGGGCGCGCTCGCCGGCCTTGCTGGCATCATCCACGCCTCTCTGGCTCGCGTTGCGAACCCGCAGGACCTCCTCCTCAACCAGCAGCTCTCCGTCCTAGCCGCAGTTGTATTAGGAGGAGCGCGACTCGAAGGTGGAACTGGAACGCTAACTGGAACGCTCCTAGGTGTCGCCCTGATCGTGCTCGTGTCCAACAGCCTGATCGTGCTCGGCATCCCCAATACCTTCCAGTCTATCGCCATCGGGCTCTTGATCCTGCTGGGCACCGGGCTTCCTGCGCTACAAGAGCGTCGCGCCGCAAGGAGAGCCGTATGACCGGAGTGCCTGTCACCGCGCCATCGCGGCTTTCACGCCTGGCGGCCCAGACCGAGGCGCGGCTCGCCATCATCATGGTGCTGGTCTTCGGGGTGATGGCCGTGCTGGCGCCTGACAGGTTTCTTTCCTCACAGAATGCCACCTCCATGGCCTTCCAGTTCCCGGAGTTCGCAATTCTGGCACTGGCGGTGACGATCACCATGCTGACGGGAGGCATCGATCTGTCGGTCGTCGGCATCGCCAACTGCTGCGCCATCGTCTCTGCCCTACTCCTGACCCGGCTGGCGCCGGGAGCCGAAGCCGGCCTGGGCTGGCTGCTGCTATCGTATGCGGCCGCATTGGCCGTCGGCGCCGCGGCCGGGCTTCTGAACGGGATACTGGTCGCGTATGGGGGCCTGCCACCAATCTTGGCGACGTTGGGCACCGGTCTCGTATTTACCGGTACAGCCGTAGCCTTCACGGGAGGGAGTGCAGTCATGGGCTTCCCGAGCTCGGTGGCTTTCTTAGGCAACGGGACACTTGGCGGCATCCCCGTGCCGCTCATCGTCTTCGCGATCCTCGCCGCAGGTTTGTCCTTTGTCCTGTCTCGGACAGGCTTCGGCCTCAAGGTGCAAATGTTCGGCGCCAACCCCTTAGCCGCCCGCTACGCTGCTGTTGATATCGAACGCCTTCTGCTCAGGGTTTATGTCGCCTCCGGGATGCTGGCCGCTGTGGCCGGGCTCATCATCATGTCCCGCGCCAACAGCGCCAAGGCCGATTACGGGTCGAGCTACCTGCTCCTCGCGGTGCTGATCGCCGTCTTGGGTGGGGTCAATCCCTATGGTGGCTATGGCCGCGTCATCGGCGTCGTTTTTGCAGTCCTCACGATGCAGTTCCTGTCCTCTGGGCTCAACATGCTCCAGGTCTCAAATTTTGCGCGCGAGCTCATCTGGGGGGCGCTGCTCATTCTCGTCGTGATCATTAACACTTGGAACTGGGGGAGCCGGCGACCAAGGTCGCGCCTTCCTGAAGCCGCGCCGAAGGGAGAAACACGGTGAAGAAGATCCTGAACGCCCCCGCCGACTATGTCGACGAGATGCTCGACGGCCTCGTTGCGGCGCATCCCGAGTTCTACCGGCTGCACGGCGACAGCCATCGGGTGATCGCGCGGGCGTCCCAGGCCCGCGAGGGGAAGGTCGGAATTGTCACCGGCGGGGGATCGGGGCACCTGCCAGTCTTCACGGGCTATGTCGGGCCGGGGCTGCTGGACGCCTGCGCCATCGGGGACGTCTTCGCCTCGCCGTCGGCCGAGCAGATGGCGGATGCCATCCGGGCGGCAGACCAAGGGGCAGGGGTGCTCCGCCTCTACGGGAACTACGGCGGCGACGTCATGAACTTCGACATGGCGGGCGACCTGGTGGAGTTCGAGGACATCCGCTGCACCACGGTGCTGCTGGCCGACGACGTAGCGTCGGCCAGACCGGAAGAGAGGGAGAAGCGCCGGGGCGTGGGCGGCTTGGTCTATGCCTTTAAGGTCGCGGGAGCAGCGGCCGGGGCCGGGCTCAACCTCGATGAAGTGACGAGGGTGGCGCAGAAGGCTGCCGACTCCGTCCGCTCCATCGGCGCTGCGCTCTCCTCCTGCACCGTGCCGCAGGCAGGGCGCCCCACCTTCGACATCGCCGAGGACGAGATGGAGATGGGGATGGGTATCCACGGGGAGCCCGGGGTCTGGCGCGACAAGCTGCGCCCCGCCGACGCCATCGCTGAGGAGATGATGGACCGGCTGCTCGCCGACATCCCGGTCGGGTCGGGAGACCGGGTCTCGGTGCTGGTGAACTCGTTGGGCGCGACTCCGCCCGAAGAGCTTTACATTCTCTACCGCACCGTCAAAGCGCGGCTGGAAGGCGCGGGGGTGACCATCGTCATGCCGCTGGTTGGCCGGTACGCGACCTCTATGGAGATGGCAGGGGTGTCCTTCACGCTCCTGAAGCTTGACGAGGAGCTTGAACGGCACCTGACCGCTCCCTGCGACTGCGCCTTCTGGAGGGTGGGATGATCGACCAGAAGGCCCTTCTGGCCGCCATCTCGCGGCTAACCGCCGCCATGGAGCGGGAGGCTCCGGCTCTCAACGAAATCGACGGGGCGCTGGGGGATGGGGACCTTGGCATCACCATGATACGGGGGATGCAGGCCGTGACCGCCGGGGTGGGGGAGATGCCCGCCGACATGGGGCAAGCGCTGTTGAGATGCGCGCAGGCTTTCACCAAGACGTCGGGGTCGTCCTACGGGACGCTGTTTGCCACCGGGCTGATGGCGAGTGCCAAAGCGCTGAAGGGGCGTGACTCGTTCGAGGCGTCGGAGGTGTCGGGACTCATCGCCGCCGCGAGGGACGCCATGCAGCAGAGAGGCAAGGCGGAACTGGGTGGCAAGACGGTGCTCGACAGCCTGGATGCCATGGTGCAGGCGACGGCGGGCCTGTCGGAGCCCGGCGAGGTCGCCCGGGCGGCCCGGGAGGCGGTGCGGCAATCCACGGAGGCATTCAAGGACAAGCCCGCCACAGTAGGCCGCGCCCGTATCTTCGCGGACAAGAGCCGCACCATGTACGATCCCGGGATGCTCGCCATGACACGGATCGTCGAAGCGGTCACAGGAGAACCGTGATGGAATATCGCACTCTGGGCCGCTCGGGCCTCAAGGTCTCGGCGCTGGCGCTGGGCACCTTCACCTTCGGTGGGCGCGGACCCTTCGGGATGCTGGCCGACCAGCAGGTGCCTGAGGCGCGCTCGCTCGTGGATCTCGCCATCGAGCATGGCGTCAACTTCGTCGACACGGCGAACATGTACTCGCTGGGCTTGTCCGAGGAGATCCTGGGGGAGGTGATCGAGGGGCGGCGGGAGGACCTCGTCATCTCCTCCAAGGCGCGGATGCCGATAGGGCCGGGGGTGAACGACCAGGGCGCGTCGCGGCTGCACCTCCTGAGGGAATGCGAGCGGTCGCTGAAGCGGCTCCGGACCGATCGCATCGACATCTACCACCTCCACGAATGGGACGGGACCACGCCGGTCGAGGAGACCTGCGAGGCGATGGATACGCTCGTCCGGCATGGAAAGATTCGGTACTGGGGCTTTTCCAATTTCTGCGGGTGGCAAGCGATGAAGCTCATCCACGCTGCCGAGGCATTGGGCACGATTCGGCCCGTCACGCAGCAGATCCATTACACGCTGGAGGCTCGGGAGGCCGAGTACGAACTTCTCCCGCTGTCGGTGGACCAGGGGATCGGGGTGACGGTGTGGTCGCCCCTCGCTGCCGGGCTGCTCACCGGGAAACACGGGCGCGACCGCGACCCGGCCCCTGGTAGCCGACAGGCGAGCGGCTGGACCGAGCCACCGGTCCGCGACCGGGAGCGGCTTTGGCGCATCGTGGACGTGCTGGCGGAGATCGCCGGGAACCTCGGCGCACCGGTCCCGCAGGTGGCGCTGGCTTGGCTCCTGGGCCGTCCCGCCGTCGCGAGCCTGATCGTAGGGGCAAGGACGACCGATCAGCTTGCCGAGACTTTGAGGGCTGTAGAGTTGACGCTTTCGGAAGAGGAGCGCGAGCGATTGGAGGAGGTAAGCCGTCCGCCGCTCATTTATCCCCACTGGCATCAGAACCAATTCGCTAAGCACAGCTTTTCGGAGGCCGACTGGGCGCTGCATCGCGGGCAACCCGAGACGCCTTGGGGCTGAAGGCAGCTTCAGACGCATCTGGCTTGTGAGGTGCAAGGGCTCAGCTACCCTCCCCGGCCTGACCAAAGCACCACTGACAGGGCTGGCAGAGCCGCCCTCCGCCATCCTGTTCGAACGGCCTCCTACGGGGTCTCATACAGTAAGTTCAGTGATGTCCGCACCGGTCTTCGTAGCACGCCCATGAGCCACGAGAGGAACGGTAACGACATCGCTGCCGTCCTGCGCCATCTCGGCATGGAACGGGCCGACATCGCCGGCTACTCCCACGGCGGCGATGCGGCCATCTGGATGGCGCTCCTACACCCGGAAATGGTGCGCAACTTAATCGTGATTGCGACCGCCGTCGCACGCGACGGCTGGTACCCAGAAGCGCAGGAAGGAATGAGCGCCGTCAGCGGGGCCCTGGCAGAGCCGATGAAGGCCACGCCGATCTTCAAGGACTACGGTCACCCCGACCAGTTCGCGCTGTTCCTCGACCGCATGGGCGACCTGACGCGCAAGGGCTGGGACTGGCGGGCCGAGGTCCGCGCCTTGCAGATGCCGGTGCTGCTGATCTTCGCCGACCACGACTCCGTCTCGATGCAGCACATCGCCGAGGTCTTTGCGCTCTTTGGCGGCGGCATCAGCGAGCCAGGCTGGATCGACACCAAGTTCTCGCGCGCCCGGCTCGCCATTGTCCCCGGATACTCACACTACAACCTCGGTCAGGCGCCAGAGGTCGCGGAGGTGATCGAGCGATATCTGACCCAGCCCACCTCGTCCGCGACCCAGTTCGCACCGTGACGGCACCAACCTGAACACTGGTTGGTCGCTGGAGCCGCCAGCCGGGAGCGCCGACCGAACAAAGCAAGTCTCCGTCCAGAGAATCGGGCCTCGAAGAAGGCTGAGTGAGGAGATCAGAGCCCAAATATCTGCGCAGCTTCGGATCAAGTCAGTGGGCAGGAGGTCCGACCAATGAGGTAAGTGGGAGTGAGCTTAGAAGCTGCACCTAAGATCCCGGATCGCGGTCACGACAAGCTGGTGGTCCTCCACGTCCGGAAGCCCGCTCACCGTCGCAACGCCCACCAAGCCCACGTCGCGCACAAAGATCGGCACGGCTCCACCACTGGCCACAAACTCGGTCCCGGGGAGGCCATAGCGCTCGCTGAGTCCCACGCCTTTGCTCTCGCAGAGAAGGCGCATGTAGAGGGAACTGTGGTGAAAGCGTAGGACCACGGCCCTCTTGCGTCGGATCCACTCGCTGTTGTCGGGAGTGGCCCCAGGCAGAAGCGCAAAGAACACAGGTGCCGTGCCATGAAAGACCTCGACTGCGATGGGCAGGCGCCGCTCTGCGGCTATGCCTCGGATGTGCGCTCCAAGGTTCCAGGCCGTCGCATAGTCGAACCGATCTAGGACCAGATCCGCTTCTTCCGCCAGAAGGTCTTCCGTGGTTGGAGCTGAGCTCATCCTCTGTTCCGCTCCGTTGTATGCGGTCACTATTCAGTGCGGACTATGTGCGGCGAATACGGGCGAGAGTCTAACGCGAACTGCTGGCCAACCGGATCGAAGCCCTGCTCGGCCCTTGTCTGATCAGGTCCGCATCGAACCCGCGTTCGCCACTTACGGCCGTGTCACTACATAATGCTCCTGGAGCGCCTTCACGACGGCCTCGCTGTGGAAGGCGCCGCGCGCCTCGAAAATGTTCTCCAGTCGGGTCGCCTGGACGCTGGGCGAGGTGAAGAGCCGGTGCTGCGACACCTCGATAATGTTCGCGCCAGCCTCGCCAATGCGGCCCGCGATCTCGCCCAGCACGCCGGGCCGGTCCGGGATGTCGAGCACCACGCGCATGATGCGGCCGTCTCGGATCATCACCCGCTGGAGCACGGCCGCGAGTGCCCGGTTGTCGATGTTCGCCCCGCAAATCGGCACACCCGCGCGGCGGCCCCGGAAGAGCTCGGGATGCGCGAGCAGGGCAGCGACGCCCGCCGCGCCCGCACCTTCGGCCACGACCTTGGCCTCCTCGGCCTGAAGCGCGATGGCGTTCTCGATCGCGTGCTCAGGGACGGTGACCACCTGCCCGACATGGCGCCGGATGATCTCGAGCGGCCGTCGCCCCACGTCCCGGACGGCGATGCCTTCGGCGATTGTCGCTCCGCCGGCCTTGACCGGCGAGCCCGCGAGCTCCTGGGCCATGGCGGCATAGGTCTCGACCTCCACGTCGATGACATCGATCGGACGTCCCATGCCTTGGGCCGCCAAGGCGCAGCCCGCCAGCAGGCCGCCGCCGCCGACGGGCACGGCCAAGGTGTCCAAGTCCGGAACGTCCTCCAGCAACTCAAGAGCGAGCGTCCCCTGGCCCGCAATGATGGCATCGTCGTCTTAGGGGTGGATGAAGGAGGCGGTGCTCGTCGGAGTAGGCTCGGGCGTAAGTGGCCGCTTCGGCGAGCGTCTCGCCATGAAGGACAACCTCGGCGCCCCAGCGGGTCGTGCGCGTGACCTTGGTGGCCGGCGTGAAGGCCGGCATCACGATCACCGCGCAGACATCGAGCAGGGTGGCGTGCCCGGGCCACCGCCTGGGCGTGGTTGCCCATGTACATCGCGATCACGTCGGCGGCACGCTCCGCAGAGGTCAGCAGAGTAAGGCGGTTAGCGGCGCCCCGCTCCTTGAAAGCGCCCGTGACCTCAGCGTATCGAGCTTCAGCCAGACCTCCGCCCCGACCAGCCGGCTGATGGCGTCGCTGTGGACGGCCGGGGTGCGGTTCACCTTGCGGGCGATGCGCAGCGCTGCCGCCTGGACATCTTGAAGCCGATCACCTGCTGCTCCAATCCAATCCGAGTCGGCCAGCCCGACTTTGCCTGCGGCCTTACACCTCGTGCAGGCCGCCGACCATCAGCCGATCTGGCATTCGAAGACCCCTCATCTTGGGTTCGCTTGCCGGACCAAGAAGCTGTTTTCGTGAAGTACGTCGATTAGTGTGGAACAATGCTCTGCGCTGGGCTTACCTGCGCTCAAGCCACCCGATCACGCTGTGACGAAAGGACGTCCCGCATGACCCCCGATCTGGAAGAGATGATCCGGCGCCGCGCCCATGAGATCTGGGAGCAGGAGGGCCGCCCTCATGGCCGGCACGAAGATCACTGGCAGAAAGCCGCGGGCGAGATCACGCAGGAACTCGAGCGCATCAAAGCCGCGCATACACCGGCCACGGCGGAGGAGATCGAGGCGCCTGCCGCGCCGCGCCGACGCCGGCCCCGTAAGACCGAGGTCCCCACGTCCGGTGAGGAGTCTACCACTCCCCGCAAGCGCCGGGCCAGCAAGGGGACTTCCGTGGGCACCGCCGCACCGGGCGAGGGGCCGGGGGGATCGAACGAGAGCCGGCAGGAGGCCTCGCGCAAGCGCGGCCGCAAGGCAGCCAGTGATGCCCAGCCTGAGCCGGTGCCATCCGAAGCAGCGACCTCCGGCCAGCGCGCCGCCGAGGGCACCACAGGGGCGCAATCCGAGCCTGCCGCCGCTGCGGCTCCGAAGACGCGCCGCAAAACGAGCGAGGCGGCCGAGGGCAGTTCAGAGGGCACAGTCGCGGACCGCCCGACCCGGCGTGGCCGCAAGCCCAAGACGGAGACCGACAGCATCCACTGAGGGCACCGGCCTCGCAGTAGGACCGGGTTGCCGAACTCCCGGCCGACTGGGACGCCCAATCTTGGCGGCCTGACTTCCATAGCGGGCAGGCGGAGACAGTCACCAGGCGTGCCCACCAGATCTGCGGTGCCGCTGGCTGACGCACTCTCTCGCGCTTAGGCCTCGTACTGGCATGAGCCGCGGTATGTCGCCTCATCGCCTGACGTGCCTCTGGCAGTTCTTCAACAGCATGCAATCTTCACGCGTATGCTGCCCGGACAGCCTTCTGCTCCTGGTCCATCAAGTTGGGCGATTTCTTCTCAGCTCACACGGCTTCTGATCCTACCGCTGCAACCCGCTCTGGCGCTAGGTTTCGATTGGCCCACCTGTATCCGTGGGTTACTCGGGCGTTAGGGGGAACGGCTTGTGAAAGTGGTTGTCTGCGGTGCAGGCCAGGTGGGTACGACCATCGCTCGGCATCTGGCCTTTGAGGGCGCCAATGTCACTGTGATCGACAACGACGTTGAGCAGGCCCGCCGCGCCGCCGAGAGCTTCGACGTGACCAGCGTCGTGGGTCATGCTTCCCACCCTGCGATCCTTGAGCAGGCCGGCGCTCAGGACGCCGACATGCTGATCGCGGTCACGCGCTCGGACGAGGTGAACATGGTGGCCTGCCAGGTCGCCTACTCGCTGTTCTCGGTGAAGCGGCGGGTGGCCCGCGTACGGCACAACGGCTATCTCGCCCCGATCTGGAAGAACCTCTACGGCAGCGACCAGCTGCCGATCGACGTCATCATCTCGCCCGAACTGGAGGTGGCTAACGGCATCATGCAGCGGCTGAGAACACCGGGGGCCTTCGACGTGGTCGCGCTGGCGGACAGACGCGTTCAGCTCCTGGGCATCCACTGCAACACCGGAACCTGTGGCGCCTACGGTCTCAGGATCCGCGACCTGCCCGAGCGCTTCCCCAGTGCTCCTATGGTGGTCCTAGCGCTGGTGCGAGAAGGGCGCGCGTTCGTGCCCGCCGGAGACGAGGTCATCAAGCGCGGCGACGACGTGTTCGTGGTCACCACGCCCGCGGCGTTGGCCGGGGTCATGGATGCTTTTGGCCACAAGGAGAAGATCGCGTACCGCATTGTGATCGTCGGCGGCGGCAATGTCGGCCTGAACCTCGCGCAGCAGATCCGGAGCCGCTCCAGTGCCACGTCGCTCAAGGTGATCGAGGCGAGCCGCTCTCGGGCCGAGTTCGTGGCCCGCGAACTCGGCTCCTCGGTGGTGGTCCTCCAGGGCGACGCACTCGACCGGGAGGTTCTCGACGAGGCCAACGTCGCTGACGCGGAGACCCTCGTGGCGGTCACCAACGACGACGAGACCAACATCTTCGCCTCCGTGCTCGCCAAGCGCAGCGGCTGCGAGCGGGCGATCACGCTTGTGAACAAGAGCTCCTACGAGCCCCTGATGCCCTCCCTGGGCATCGACGTCGTGGTGAGCCCCAGCGCCATTACCATCTCCAGCATCCTGCGGCATGTCCGGCACCGGTCCGTTCTGGCGCTGCACACCCTGCGGGAGGGCTTTGGCGAGGTGATCGAGGCTCTCGCGCAGCCGGACTCGAGGCTTGTCTCCGGCAACTTGCAGGAGATCGGCGTCCCCGAGGGCGTGCGCGTGGGGGCCGTGGTCCGCAACGGCGAGGTGATCCTCCCCAACCGTCACACCCGCATCGAGCCCGGGGACCGTGTCGTGGCCCTGGTGACCTACACCGCGCTCAAAGCGGCGGAGGACCTTTTGGACATGAAGGCCCGCCGCGCCGGATGGATGCGTCGCTTTTGATAGATCGCCTCTCCATTCCTCCACTGCGGCCTATCGCGGGTCTTATCGGCTGGATGCTCCTAGCCGAGGCCACCCTGATGCTCCTGCCAAGCGTGGCCGACCTCGTGATGCGCCGCGGAGATTGGAAGTACTTTGCCGCGTCCAGCGCCGTCACCGCGCTGGCCGGCGCGGCTCTTCTGCTGCCGAACCGGAGGGCGATCACGGCTGGACTCAATCTGCGGCA
>CADCUU010000320.1 GCA_902805995.1 uncultured Rubellimicrobium sp. | reverse complement strand
CAGCACAAGGAGCTGCGAGCCGCCGTAGCTCACCAGCGGAAGGGGGACGCCCACCACGGGCGCGAGGCCCATGACCATCAACATGTTCACCGCAAAGAGGAGAAAAAACGTGACCCCGATTCCCGTGATGAGGAGCTGCGAGAAGCGGTCGCGCATGGACATGGCGGCGGTGAACAGGAACAGCAGGATCAGGCCGTAGAGGATCAGGAGCGTGAAGGAACCCAGGAAGCCGAACTCCTCCGCCAGGGTGTTGAAGATGAAGTCGGTGTGCTTCTCGGGCAGGAAGTTCAGGCGCGACTGCGTGCCTTGCATGAAGCCCTTGCCGGTAAAGCCCCCGGAGCCCAGCGCGATCTTGGCCTGGGTGATGTTGTAGCCCGCGCCCAGGGGGTCCGTGGTCGGGTCGAGGAAGGTGTCGATCCGCCGGTACTGGTAGTCGTGGAGGAGCTGCCAGGGCGTGCCGCGCGATTCGAAGACGGCGAAGACCGCCCCGCCGATGCTGCCGAAGACCACCGCGAAATAGGCCCAGTGGACGCCTGCGCACCAGAGCACCGCGGCCCCCGTGCCCATGATGAGGATCGAGGTGCCGAGGTTCGGCTGAAGGAGCACGAACCCTACAGGCACGAAGATCAGGATCAGCGGCGGGATCAGCCAGATCGGGTTGGAGATCCGCCGCGTGGGCAGCCAGTCGTAATAGGCCGCGAGCGCCATCACGAGGGTGACCTTGGCCACCTCGGACGGCTGGAGCCGCAGCGGGCCGATGTCGATCCAGCGCTGCGCGCCCATCCCCACCTCGCCGATGAGCTCCACGAGGACCAGGAGCCCCAGGGACACGAGGTAGGCCGGGAAGGCCAGCGTCCGCCAGAACCAGATCGGGGTCATGGCGACGATCATCATCAGGATGAAGCCCAGGCCGAAGCGCTGCATCTGCGGCTCGGCCCAGGTGTCGATCCGCCCCCCGGCGACGGAGGCCAGCATCACGAAGCCCAAGGCGGAACAGGCCGTGACCAGCGCCACCAGCCCCCAGTTGACATAAAGGAGCTTCCGGAGGCCCGTGGGGACGAACTTGACCTGATACTCGAGATAGCTCACGCGCGGTCCCCTCAGGCCCGTTCCAGGAGCGGAACGGGGCGGCCTTCCATGATGGCCTGGATGCGGGCCATGCGCCCGGCGGCCTCCTCGCGCTTGTTGTCGGGATAGGCTTCCAGCGGCGGGAAGCCGCCCCAGAGCGCGAACATAGTGATGTCGCGCCCGATGGGTGCCGCGGCCGTGGAGCCGCCGCCGCCATGTTCCACCACCACGGCGGTCGCGAAGCGCGGGTTGTCGTAGGGGGCGAAGTTCACCCAGAGCGCGTGGTCCCGGCGGTCCCAGGGCAGGTCGGCGTTGGAGGTCACGCCGCGGGCCCGTTCCTCCGGCGTGATGCGGCGGACCTGGGACGTTCCGGTCTTGCCGGCCATCTGCCGGCCTTCGCCCAGGATGCGCGCGGAAAAGGCGGTGCCGCGTTCGGCGTTGACCACGTCGAACATCGAGGCGCGCGTGCGGCGGAGCCAGTTCTCGTTGACGCCCAGGGGGTTTCCGGCGCCCGAGGGAGCCTCCACGCCGTTGACCGACTTCACGAGCCGGGGCATGACCTCGCGCCCCGTGGCGATGCGCGCCGACATGACGGCGAGCTGGAGCGGCGTGGCGAGGACATAGCCCTGCCCGATGGAGGCGTTGACCGTGTCGCCCACGCGCCAGACATCGTCATGCATCTGCCGCTTCCATTCGCCGTTGGGGGCGATCCCCTCGGCCACGGCGGACATGGGCACGTCGGGGCGCACCCCGATGCCGAGCTTCTTGGCCATGGCCGAGATCGCCTCGATCCCGACGCGCTGCCCGACCTCGTAGTAGTAGCAGTCGCAGCTGAACTTGAGGCTGTCGTGGAAGTCGACGTTGCCGTGGCCGCCCTTCTTCCAGCAATGGAAGCGGATGCCCGACACCTCGGTGACGCCGGAGCAGTGGACCGTGTCCTCCGGGTGGAGGACGCCCGATTCGAAGGCGGCGAGGGCGGTGACCATCTTGAAGGTCGAGCCGGGCGGGTAGGCGCCCTGCACCGCCTTGGCCGACAGCGGGCGGTAGATGTCCTCGTTGAGGGCCGTCCAGTCGGGGACCGAGATCCCGCGCACGAACAGGTTCGGGTCGAAGGACGGCGCGTTGCCGACCGCCAGCAGATCCCCCGTGGCGCAGTCGATCACCACGGCGGCGGCGCTTTCGCCCTCCATCCGCGCTTCGACATAGGCCTGAAGCCCGGCGTCGAGGGTGAGCTGGAGGTCGTCGCCGGGGATGCCCTCCTCGCGCGTCAGCTCTCGCATGACACGGCCCACGGAGTTCACCTCGATCCGCTGGGTGCCGGCCTTGCCCCGAAGCTGTTCCTCGTATTTGGCCTCCACCCCGGTCTTGCCGAACTGGAACTTGGGGATCTGGAAGAGAGGGTCGGGGTCCTCCATCAGCCCCAGGTCGTAGTCGCTGACGGGGCCCACATAGCCCACGACATGCGCGGTGTCGGCGCCGTTCGGATAGTGGCGCGACAGGCCCACCTCGGCGGTGATGCCGGGAAGGGCGGGCGTGTTGGCCGTGACCCGCGCCACGTCGTCCCAGGTCACGCGGTCCCGGACGGTGACGGGCACGAAGGAGGCCACGCGCTCCATCTCCGCGAGGCTGCGCTCGATGTCCTCGGGGTCGAGGGGCATCACGGCGGCGAGGCGGGCGAGGGCCTCCTGCGGGTCGCCCGCGGCTTCCTTGACGATGACGATGCGGTAGACGGGCTCGTTGGTGGCCAGGGGCACGCCGTTGCGGTCGAAGATGAGGCCGCGCCCAGGCGGGATGAGCCGCATGTTGACGCGGTTCTCCTCCGCCAGGAGCTTGAACTCGTCGGCCTGGTCGATCTGGAGCTGCTTCATGCGCCAGCCCAGAACCCCCATGAGGCCGAGCTGCGCGGTGCCCAGAAGGGCCGCGCGGCGCGTCATGCGGGGCCAGACCTCGTTCGAATCGGTGCGCGGACGTTTCATAGCCGATGTCCCAATGCGTCAACTTCGCCTTGCGCGGGCCGCCGGAGCCCCAGCGCCACCTGCGCCACCCCGGCGACCGCCGGATAGGCCGCAATGGTCAGGATGAGTTGGATCAGGGTCAAGCCCAAGGGCGCCTGCGGGGTCATCAGCGCCGCGAGGATCACCCGATGGGCGAGGACCACGGCGGCGATGGCGGTGCCCGCGGCGATCCATTCCCCCAGGAACGACCCCCGGCGCAGCCGGAGCGAGCGGCGGCGCAGCGCCTCGGTCATGAGGAGGACCAGGGCCGCGAAAAGGCCGGGCGGCCGCTGGAACAGGAAGTCGGCCAGAAGGAAGACCAGCGCCACGACGAGGACGGGCAGCGTGTCGGGGCGCCGCGCCGCCCAGGCCGCCGTCACCGCGAGGAGGATGTCGGGCGTCGCATAGTCCCGCGGCACGGTGT
>CADCUU010000319.1 GCA_902805995.1 uncultured Rubellimicrobium sp. | reverse complement strand
GTTCGGAAAAGCCACGCCGCAGGTCCAGTTAGGTCAATGCCCCTGATCGCTGAGACATGGCGCCATCAATGAAACCCGAGCTCGGCCATGAGTTGGCGGCGAAGGGCGACGAAGCCCGGCTCGCTGCGGTCGCGGGGGCGCGGCAGGGCTATGTCGATAAGCCGTGGGCGACTGCCCTTCTCCCGGGGGAGCACGAGAACGCGGTCCGCGAGGACGATCGCCTCCTCCAGGTCGTGGGTGACGAGGATCATCGTCACGCGCTCCTCCTGCCAGATGCGGGCCAGTTCCTCCTGCAACGCGATGCGGGTCATGGCGTCGAGCGCACCCAAGGGCTCGTCGAGGAGGAGGATCTCGGGCCGGACCGCGAGGGCGCGGGCGATGCCGGCGCGCTGGGCCATCCCGCCCGACAGTTGCCGAGGGAAAGCGCCTTCGAAGTCCTGCAACCCGACGAGGCGGATCGCGGCCCTGGCCCGCTCCTGGACGGCGGGCCCGCTCAGGCCGCGCGCCTCCAGCCCGAAGGCCACGTTGCCAAGAACCGTGAGCCACGGCAGCAGGCGAGGCTCTTGGTAGATGACGGCCCGCTCGGTGCCGACGCCCAGGCTGTGTACGCCGTCGATGCGCACCTCGCCCGCGTCCGGCGTCTCCAGCCCCGCGAGCATCCGCAGGAGCGTCGTCTTGCCCGAGCCGCTGGCGCCGACGACGGCGAGGCATTCGCCAGGCTCGATGACGAGGTCGAGCCCGCGCAGGACCTGAAGCTGGCCACCGCCGAGGGCGAAGGACTTGGAAAGGCCGCGGACCGCGACCTCCCCTCGCCGGATCTGATCGAGGGCGCCCATCAGTTGGTCGCCGCCACGTCGTCGCCGGTCACGAGAAGGATCTCGCTCGCGGCAAGCTGCCCTTCGGCGATCAGGCCCTCGCGCTCCAGCACGTCGATCCAGAACTGGATGTCGCGCTCCACCGGCAGGCCGCCCTCTCGCACGCCGAAGCCCGCGAAGAACTGCGCGACCTCGGGGTTCTCGCCACGCTCCTCAAGGACGCGGGCGAAGAGCTCACGCGTTTCCTCCGGGTTCTCGCGCGCGTAGTCGAGGGCTCGGGCGGAGGCGTCGACGAAGGCGCGCGCCTCCTCGGGGTGGGCGTCCACCCAGTCGCGGCGCAGGACCGCGAAGCCGCCCGCGATCTCGCCCAGCACGTCGGTGTCGTCGAACACGGCGCGGAGGCCGCCGGTCTGGCGAGCCGCCCCTTCGAAGGTGGTCTGCCAGTAGCCGAAGGCCGCGACATCTACCTGACCGGCGCGAAGGACCTGCTCAAGCTGGGGGCCCGGCACCGTCACCAGGTTGGCGGCGTTCGTGGGCAGGCCCTCGGCGTGCAGGGCTTCGCGCACCGTGTAGTCGAGATGCGCGCCCAGCGTGTTCACGGCGACGGTCTTGCCCGCGATGTCCGCGATGGTCTGGATGGGGCTGTCTTCGAGGACGTAGAAGATCGACTGCACCTCGTCGTTGATGCCGTTCGTGGGATAGGCCGCGACGAAGTCGTTGCCCCCGGCGATAGAGTTGAGGACCGCGGCCGTCGCGGCCGAGCCGATCTCCACCGAGCCGCCCGCGAGGGCGATCAGCGACTCGGGGCCCCCGGTGGAGTAGCCGAGGTTTTCAAGCGTGATGCCGGTGCCGTCGAAGTAGCCGAGTTCCCAGGCCAACTCGTGGGCGTTGAGGCCCCCGTGGCTCGACAGGTAGCGGAGCGTCACGTCCTCGGCCGAGGCAGCGGTGGCAAGGACGGCGGCCAGCGCGGCCGAAAGGGTGAGGTGGGTGGTCATGGGTCAGTTCCTTTGAAAAGGGGGGAAGGTCAGCGGCGGTCGACGGCCCAGCGGCACAGGCGGCGCTGGAGCGCGACGAGCACCGCGTTGGCCACAAGGCCGAGGAGCGCGAGGAGGAGGATGGCCGCCCACATCAGGGGCACCTGGAAGTTGTACTGGGCGTTCATCACCTGGAACCCCAGCCCCTTGTTCGCGCCGATCATCTCGGCCGCGATGAGGAGGAGGAGCGCCGTCGTGGCCGAGAGGCGCAGGCCCACGAAGATGGCCGGGACCGAAGCCGGCAGGATCACCCGGCGGAACACCATCGCGCGGGAGGCGCCGTAGCTCCGCGCCATCTCAATGAGCTTGCCGTCCACCTCCTTCACGCCGCCGATGGTGGCGAGGAGGATGGGAAACAGCGTGGCCCAGAAGATCACGAAGACCTTGGACGCCTCCCCGAGCCCGAGGAGCAGGATGAACACGGGATAAAGCGCAAGGGCCGAGGTCTGCCGGAAGAGCTGGAGGATCGGGTCGAGCGCCCGCTCCACCCAGCGCATCTGGCCCATGAGGAGCCCGAGCGGGATGCCCAGGGCCACGGCCGCCACGAAGGCGATCCCCGCGCGCCGGAGGCTGATGACGACGTCATCGAGGAGCGCACCCCCCACGATCCCCTGCCAGAGCGCCCCGGCGATGATGTCGAGGCGCGGCAGGACGGAGGGGCTGACCCAGCCCTGGACCGAGGAGACTTGCCAGAGGAGGAGAAAGCCCAGCAGGAGCCCCCAGCGGGAGGCGGTCGCCCTGACGGCCGCGCGGACGCGGCGCAGGACCGCGGCGACGGGGAGAGGCCGTGACGGAGGAGAGTCGAGCGCGTGAAGGGTCATGGGCCTACTCCGCCGCTTGCTGGGCCGCGCGCAGGGCGGCGTGGCGGTTGATCGGGAAGGGCAGGCCGAGGTTCTCGCGCAGGGTGCGCCCCTCGTAGGCGGTGCGGAACAGGCCGCGGCGCTGAAGCTCGGGGATCACGAGGTCCACGAAGTCATTGAGGCCCGTGGGCAGCCAGGGCGGCAGGATGTTGAAGCCGTCCGCGCCCTCGTTCTCGAACCACTCCTGGAGAGTGTCCGCGATGCTTTGGGGCGTGCCGATGACGGTGAAGTGGCCCCGGGCCGAGGCCACGTGCTGGTAGAGCTGGCGGATGGTGAAGCCGTTCTCGTCGGCGATCTGGCGGATCAGCGCCTGCCGCGACTTCATCCCCTCGGTCGGAGCGACATCGGGGAGCGGGCCGTCGAGGTCCACGCCCGTCAGGTCCAGCGTGCCGCCGGTGAGCGCCTTGAGGAGCGCGAGCCCGTCCTCCTCGAGAATGAGGGAGGTGAGGCGGTCGTACTTGGCGCGCGCCTCGGCCTCGGTGCGGCCGACGAAGGGGGAAACGCCGGGCATGATGAGGATGTGGTCGGGGTCCCGGCCCAATCCCCGAGCGCGCGCCTTGATGTCGCGGTAGAACTCCTGCGCGGTGTCGAGCTTCTGGTGCGCGGTGAAGATCACCTCGGCGGTGGCGGCGGCGAGGCCGCGCCCATCGTCGGACTGCCCGGCCTGCACGATCACGGGATGCCCCTGGGGCGAGCGGGGGATGTTGAGCGGCCCCTTGACCTTGAAGTGCTCGCCCCGGTGATCGGCCCCGTGGACCTTGGCGGGGTCGAAGAAGCGCCCCGAATTGCGGTC
>CADCUU010000318.1 GCA_902805995.1 uncultured Rubellimicrobium sp. | reverse complement strand
CCGCCACCCGGATCGCCGCCGCCACCTCGCGGAAGCGGGCCGCATTCCGGGCCTGCCGCTCCAGCCCTTTCAGCCGCTCGCCGAGGCCTTCCGTCACCTCGGCCACCCGGGCAAGGTTGGCTTCCGCCGCCGTCAGCTTCTGCGACGCCTCCGACCGCCGCGCCTGAAGGCCCGCGATCCCCGCCGCCTCCTCGATGACGCGCCGCCGCGCCAGGGGCTTCTGTCCGATCAACTCGCTGATCTGCCCCTGCCGCACCAGCGCCGGGGACTGCGCCCCGGAGGCGGCGTCCGCGAACATCACCTGGATGTCGCGCGCCCTCGCCTCGCGCCCACCCAGCCGGTAGGCCGAGCCCCCGTCGCGCGTGATGCGCCGCACGAGCTCCGTCTCCGCGCCCTCGCGCTCGAAATGCAGCGCCACCTCCGCATGGGCCCGGGGGCCGCGCCGCGTGGTGCCGGCAAAGATCACGTCCTCCATGCCCTGACCGCGCATTTGGGTGGGCCGCGTCTCGCCCATGACCCAGCGCAGCGCCTCGAGGAGGTTCGACTTGCCGCAGCCGTTCGGGCCCACGACGCCCGTCAGCCCCGGCGCGATGGCCAGTTCCGTCGGGTCGGCGAAGCTCTTGAAGCCGTTGAGGCGCAGCCGCGTGAGGCGCATGAAGGGTCCAGTTGTGCCGGACCACCCATCCCGCCCCCCGTCCCGCACGTCAAGCGCCTCGCCCATCGAGAGCACTGCCGCAACACGTCGTCGTGGCGTCGCAATCGCGCTTGCGCTCCGGGGTCCTGCGGCGCAGAACGGGCGGGCATGGTTCCCCGCGCGCCGCTTAAGCCGGCAGGGGGACGAACAGGGAATGCGGAAGGACCCGACCCAGCCCGGGGGGACCCGCCCGCAGCCGCCCCCGCGACTGTCA
Source organism: uncultured Rubellimicrobium sp. (assembly GCA_902805995.1). Classification (GTDB taxonomy): domain Bacteria; phylum Pseudomonadota; class Alphaproteobacteria; order Rhodobacterales; family Rhodobacteraceae; genus Rubellimicrobium. The sequence goes on along the minus strand of CADCUU010000318.1, from coordinate 2,598 downwards.
GCGGCGAGCGCCCGTCACGTGCCACTGGGGGTCCCCCCGGGAAGGCGACGAGGCGCAGCGACCCGCGAGCCAGGAGACCTGCCATGCACCGAAACGCCAACCCCGTCGGGTGTGACGGGACAGGAGCACGACATGACCTTCTCGATCGCCCGCCAGCGTATCGGCACCGACACGCTGTCCATCGCCTTTGCCGCCCTTCTGGGTCTGGGCCTCGTCTTCGCCGCGGGCTTTGCCGACGCCTCGGCGCTGCACGACGCCGCGCACGACCAGCGGCACGCCATCGCCTTCCCCTGCCACTGACGGGTCCATGACAGGACGCATCCTGACCGGCGCGCTGATCGCCGGGCTCGCGGCGGGATTCCTCGCCGCGATCCTGAACCTGTGGACGCTCACGCCCCTGATCCTCCAGGCCGAGGGGTTCGAGGGCGGGCACAGCCATGCCGAGGCCACGGCGCACAGCCACGACGATGGCACGACCCACACCCACAGGGCTGAGGCCGCGTCGGCCCCTGGCCAGACTGCCGTCCTGTCCCGCGCCATGGGCACGGTCGCGACGACGCTGGTCGCCTATGCGGGCTTCGGGCTCCTTTTGGGCGCGGGCATGGCCTTGGCCGTGCGGTCGGGCCATCGAATCGACGCGCGGACGGGGCTGATCTGGGGTCTTGGGGGCTTCGCGGCGATCCACCTGGCCCCCGCCGTGGGCCTGCCGCCGGAGCTTCCGGGCCTCGACTCGGCCGCCCTCGCCTCGCGGCAGATGTGGTGGGCCTTCTGCGTCGCCGCGACCGCCACGGGGCTGGCCTGCCTCGCCTTCGGGCGGCTTGCGGGCGTGATCGTGCTGGGGGCCGCTATGATCCTGCTGCCCCATGCCATCGGGGCGCCACAGCCCGACACACATGGCGGCACCGTGCCACCGGGCCTCGCCGCGGCCTTTGCCACGCGCAGCCTGGGCGTCGCCGCCCTGTCCTGGGCCCTCTTGGGCACGGTCGCCGGCCTCCTGACCGAACGGCAGCCCGTCCGCGCCCCCGCCTGAGTTCAGGCGGGGATGCACCCCACAAGGCAGAACCGCAGGCGTCCGCAGGCCCGGGCGTCCGCGATCTCCCCCGAAGGGGCGCTGGCATAAAGGCCCAGGAAGGCCGCGACCTCCTCCACCTGCGCCTCGGGCTCCACGCCCGCGAATAGGTAGGTGGACTTCCCGTCCCCCGACACCGCCATGGCCACGGGCTTGCCGCAGGCCATGAGGCAGCCCACAAGACGGACCTCGGCCCCCACGACCTCGCCCAGCTTTGCGGCGAGGCCGCGCCCCGCCCCCTCGCGGCAGCCCGCGCAAACGGTTATGCGGTCGCCCATCCCTGTCCCCTTCGCCACCGGAGCCCCTGATGCCCGCCAAGATCCCCGCCACCGTCATCACCGGCTTCCTCGGCAGCGGCAAGACGACGATGATCCGCCACATGCTGGACAATGCCAATGGACGGCGCATCGCCCTCATCATCAACGAATTCGGCGAAACCGGGGTGGATGGTGGTCTCCTGGACGGCTGCTGCGCCCCCGGTGACATCATCGAGCTGAACAACGGCTGCATCTGCTGCACCGTGGCCGACGACTTCCTCCCCACTATGGAGAAGCTCCTTGCCCGCGAGCCCCGCCCCGACCACATCGTGATCGAGACCTCGGGCCTCGCCCTGCCCCAGCCACTTGTGCGCGCCTTCGCCTGGCCCGGCATCGCGACCAAGGTGACCGTGGACGGCGTCGTCACGGTCGTGGACGGCAAGGCCGTGGCCGAGGGCCGTTTCGCCGAGAACGAGGACGCGGTGGAGGCCCAGCGCGAGGCCGACGACTCGCTCGACCACGAGACGCCGCTGTCGGAGCTGTTCGAGGACCAGATCGCCTGCGCCGACATGATCGTGCTCAACAAGACCGACCTCCTCGCCCAGGGCGAGGCCGAAGAGGTGGCGACCCGCCTCCTGGCCGAGGCTCGTCCCGGCGCCCGCATCCTCAAGGCCCACAAAGGCGCGCTGCCGCTCGACGTGCTCCTCGGGATCAACGCCGCCGCCGAGTCCGACATGGACAGCCGCGCGGCGCCCCACCACGACAGCGAGGAGGAGGACCACCACGACCACGACGAGTTCGAGAGCTTCGTCCTCGACCTCCCCGAGATCGCGGACGTGCCCGCCCTGACCGCCCGTCTCCAGCAGGCGATCGAGGCGCACGACATCCTGCGCCTCAAGGGCTTCGTGGCCGTCGCGGGCAAGCCCATGCGCCTGACGGTCCAGGCCGCTGGCCCCCGGATCGAGAGCTACTTCGACCGTCCCTGGGCCACTGCGCCGCGCCAGTCGCGCCTCGTGGTGATTGGCGAGGCCGGCCTCGACCGTTCGGCCATCGAGGCGGCGATCCTGGGATGATCTCCAGCGCCCGCCGCGTGACGGTCAGTCCGGGCGATCCCCGCTCCGAGGAGGGCCGCGCCCTTCTCGGGGCGAGCCACGCCTATCTCGCCTCGCTCTACCCGGCGGAGCACAACCACTACCTGTCCGTGGACGAACTCGCGCAGCCGCATATCGATTTCTGGATTGCGGAGGTCGACGGCCAACCCCGGGGCTGCAT
>CADCUU010000317.1 GCA_902805995.1 uncultured Rubellimicrobium sp. | reverse complement strand
CGGACCCGCGCTTCGACTGGGGCGACGACCGGCGGCCGGAACATCCGCTGACCGACACGGTGATCTACGAGGCGCATGTCCGGGGCCTCACCATGGGGCGGCAGGACGTGGCGCTGAAGGGGACGTTCGCGGGCCTGTCGTCGCCGCAGGTGATCGACCACCTCGTGAAGCTGGGCGTCACTTCGATCGAGCTTTTGCCGATCCAGGCCTTTGTCGATGACCGGTTCCTGACCGACAAGGGGCTGCGGAACTACTGGGGCTACATGACCCTGGGCTTCTTTGCGCCCGAGCCCCGCTACATGTCGACGGGGGAGCTGTCGGACGTTCAGCAGATGGTGGCGCGCTTTCACGAGGCAGGCATCGAGGTGATCCTCGACGTGGTGTACAACCACACCTGCGAGGGCAACCAGATGGGGCCCACGCTGTCGTTCCGCGGCATCGACAATGCCTCCTACTACCGGCTGGCCGAGTCGCCCCGCTACCACATCGACGACACCGGCACGGGCAACATGCTCAACATGGATCATCCGTTCGTCATGCGGATGGTCATGGACTCCCTGCGGCACTGGGCCGTCCATATGCGGGTGGACGGGTTCCGCTTCGACCTCGCCACCACGTTGGGGCGCACGGCGCGGGGGTTCGACCGGAACCATCCGTTCCTTCAGGCGATCCGGCAGGACCCGGTGCTGGGGCGGCTCAAGCTCATCGCGGAGCCTTGGGACGTGGGGCCGGGGGGCTATCAGCTTGGGGCCTTTCCGCCGCCCTTCCTGGAGTGGAACGACAAGTTCCGCGACCAGGTGCGGCGGTTCTGGCGGGGTGACGGGGACATGACCCGGAAGCTCGCCATGCGGATCTCCGGCTCCGCCCTCAAGTTCGATCATGACGGGCGGGCGGCGACTTCGTCGGTCAACTTCCTCACGGCGCATGACGGCTTCACGCTGGCGGACCTCGTCTCCTATCGGGAGAAGCACAACGAGGGGAATGGCGAGGGCAACCGCGACGGCCATTCGGACAACCACAGCGACAACCTCGGGGTGGAGGGGCCGACCGCGGACCCGGGCATCCTCGCGGCGCGGGCGCGGCGGCGGCGGAACATGATGGCGACGCTGCTTTTGTCGCAGGGGACGCCCATGATCCTCGCGGGGGACGAGCTGGGCAATTCCCAAGGCGGGAACAACAACGCCTATGCCCAGGACAACCCGACGGGCTGGGTGGACTGGGACAACGCCGACCGGGCGTTCCTGGAATTCTGCCGGGAGATCATCGCCTTCCGCAAGCGGCACCCGATCCTGCGGCAGAAGCGGTTCCTGCATTCGCGGTCGCGCGCCATCGACGGCAAGGTGGACCTGTTCTGGCGCCGCGCCGATGGCGAGCTGATGACCGAAGCCGACTGGAACAACCCGTCGCAGCGGCTCGTGGCGGCGGAGATGCGGGTCGCGTCGGGCACGCCCGACTACCTCGCGCGGGCGCATCGGGAGAATGCGCTGTTCGCCATCTTCAACGTGGGCGAGGCGCAGCTCGTGTTCCTGCCGGAGCTGCCGCTCGACCGCGCCTGGACGCTGCATGTGGACACCGCGCGTCCCGGCCTGAAGCCGGTCCGGGTGTCCCGCGCGATCAAGGTCGCCGCGAATTCCGTCGTGGTGCTGGTCCTTGAGGCCACGCCGATCATTCCCCGTTCCTGAGGAGGCTCCTGCATGGAGATCGCCACCGTCCGGACCGCCCCGATTGCCGGCCAGAAGCCCGGCACGAGCGGCCTGCGCAAGAAGACCCGCGTCTTCATGGAGACGCATTTCCTGGAGAACTACGTCCAGGCGATCTTTGACGGGATCGGCGGGGTGGAGGGCAAGAGCCTCGTGATCGGGGGCGACGGGCGCTACTTCAATGACCGGGCGGCGCAGGTGATCCTGCGGATGATGGCGGCGAATGGGGCGGCACGGGCCATCGTGGGGCAAGGGGCGCTGCTGTCGACGCCCGCCGCGTCGCACCTGATCCGCAGCCGGGGCACCGATGGGGGGCTGATCCTGTCGGCCTCGCACAACCCGGGTGGGGAGGATGCGGACTTCGGCCTCAAGTACAACACGCCCAATGGGGGGCCCGCGCCGGAAGGGGTGACGGACCGCATCTTCGAGGCGACCAAGACCATCAGCGAGTACCGCATCCTTGTCGCGCAGGACGTGGACCTGTCGGCCATCGGGACGACGACGCTTGGGTCAATGGAGGTCGAGATCGTCGATCCGGTGACGGATTACGCCGCGCTGATGGAGACGCTGTTCGACTTCGGGGCGATCCGGGCGCTTTTCGCCGGCGGGTTCCGGATGCGGTTCGATGCCATGCACGCGGTGACGGGGCCTTACGCGCGGGAGATCCTGGAAGGGCGGCTGGGCGCGGCACCAGGCACGGTGGTGAACGCGCAGCCTTCGCCGGATTTCGGCGGCGGGCATCCGGACCCGAACCCGATCTGGGCCCGGGACCTCGTGGACGTGATGATGCCCGAGGGCGCGCCGGATTTCGGGGCGGCCTCGGACGGGGACGGCGACCGCAACATGATCCTGGGCAAGGGCGTCTATGTGACCCCTTCGGACAGCTTGGCGCTGCTGGCGGCCCATGCGCATCGGGCGCCGGGGTACAGCGGGGGGCTGAAAGGCGTCGCGAGGTCTATGCCGACCTCGGGCGCGGTGGACCGGGTGGCGGCGGCCATGGGGATGCCGTGCTACGAGACGCCGACGGGGTGGAAGTTCTTCGGCAACCTGCTCGACGATGGGAAGGTCACGCTCTGCGGCGAGGAGTCAGCGGGGACCGGATCGGACCATGTGCGCGAGAAGGACGGGCTCTGGGCGGTGCTCCTGTGGCTCAACATCCTCGCGGATACCAAGACCTCGGTGAAGGACCTCATGGAGGCGCATTGGCGCACCTATGGCCGCAACTACTATTCGCGCCACGACTACGAGGACGTGGAGAGCGAGAAGGCCAACGCGCTGTATGACGGGCTGCGGGCGGCGCTGCCTTCGCTTCCCGGGCGGAGTTTTGGGGGACTGACCGTCTCCTCGGCGGACGAGTTCGCCTATGACGATCCGGTCGATGGGTCGCGGTCGGAGCGACAGGGGCTGCGGATCGGCTTTGAGGACGGCGGGCGGGTGGTGTTCCGGCTGTCGGGCACCGGGACCGTGGGCGCGACGCTGCGGGTCTATCTGGAGGCGCTGGAGACCGATCCGGAGCGGATGGGGCGCGACCCTGCCGAGGCGCTCGCGGCCATCGCGGAGGCGGCGGACGAGATGGCGGGCATCCGGCGGCATACGGGGCGCGAAGGGCCGGACGTGATCACCTGACGGCGTAGGCCCGCGCTCGGGCGGGGTGGCCGGTGCGTTCCCCCGTGCCATCGGGGGCGGTCACCGGGGCCTGCCCGGGCGTGCCATGGCCACGGGCAGGGGGGCGCGTGCGCGACGCGCGGCGGCTGGGTCTTTGCAGCGGCCCCGGGGGCGGTTGCGCCCGCTGGAGTGATCGCCTCCCAGGGGGAACGG